>JBAXBD010001156.1:0-1466 GCA_037142165.1 Schlesneria sp.
TAGCGATTTGGCAATGATGCAAGCACAAGCATCACCCCCCCAAACACTCCAGCGAACACGCCGATTCCGACATAAACAGAATAAGTGTATCCCCGATCGATGGGTGAGACATTGCTCAGCAGGATCGTAAGATAACCCCAGACAAATCCAAAAAGCGGTCCGCTGATGCAAGCCAATAAAAACAAACGTAACGGACCTGAAGCGCATTGACGTTTAGGGGCTGATGACGTTGGCCGAAGAAAGATTGCACCGCACGATACGCCGACAATACCCGCAACCAATCCACTTGGTTCGTGAAGCCCGCGAAAATATTTTGGAAGTGGCACCGTTTCCAGCGCAATCACAATCATCAGTGATACTCCAACAGCGACTGCGATGGACTGCCGAGTCAAAGCCCCGCCAGCATCCCGAATCAGCATTCCCGCAAGGGCAAGCATCACCAGTGTGACGACCAGCTTGCCAGTGAAAGGGAGCGGTGGCATTAATGCGATAACCAACATGGCGACAGTCCAAATAACCCTCGACTGTGTGAGTCGCTGACAGCGACCAAAGCCATCATCGCCTGAATGAAATTATTTTGACCTCGGGAACACCGGATTTGGCAAAAGCAGGACGTGGTTGGGATCACGGTTCGACTCGAACCGTGATCCGTGATGGCATGGTGGTGGTTCGAAAGACTCGTTGCGTGGCTTTCTGGAAATCTGTTGGCTTGGCCGTATAGATGTCGACAAATGTCTGCGGATTGCGGTCGATCAGTGGAAACCACGTGCTCTGAACCTGCACCATCATTCGATGGCCGGGTCGAAAAACATGGCAGATGTCGGGAATCGAGAATTTGACCTTGTCGGGTTGATTCGGGACGAACGGTTCCGGTTTCTCGAAACTCTTTCGGAATTTTCCTCGAAAGACGTCGCCGCGGATCAGTTGCTGGTATCCACCCATTTTGACTCCCGTCGGATTCTCTTTGGGATCGGGATAGTCGTTTGGATAGACATCGATCAATTTCACGACCCAGTCCGAATCGGTTCCCGAGGTCGAAACATGCAGTTCGACTTCGATCGGACCGGACAAAACAGTGTCTGTATCCAGGATGTCTGTTTGATAGACCAAGACATCCGGTCGACGTGAGGCATGACGCTGATCTGCGGTCATGTACTCCGGCGCCATATTAATCGAGACCTTGTCCAGATAGGGGACTGGCTTCGCTGGATCACTGGGGTATTCATCGTAATTAGACTCGGCGTCGGTTTGCTTTGGTGGTTCTAACGACAGGCGGCCTCCGGACGTGAGATAGAAGGAACGCGTGGCAAAATTCTTGGGTGGCCAGGAATCGTATTGACGCCAGACATTCGTGCCCGTTTCGAAGACCCAGGCTTCGGGGTGGACCGCTTTCCCTTCCCCTTTTAGATGAAATTCGAAGAAGGGGAATTCAATCTGTTCTCGATAGAAGACTGCGGTCTTGGCAT
>JBAXBD010001157.1:0-1461 GCA_037142165.1 Schlesneria sp.
GACCGGTTTCCATCAGAACCGTCCCACCGCCGTGATCTCCGTTCCTGGTGTTGAGTGACCGTATGATCGCTGTCGTCTTCATCCGCTGAGCCATCTTTGGCAGAAGTTCGCTGATCTGCAAGCTGGGGATGTCGGTTGAGATGGCCCGAAAAGGACCACCGGTCAGTCGACCTGGTTTAGGGTCCCATGTTTCCAGTTGGCTTGCCCCGCCCGCCAGCCAAAGCAGAATAACGCTCTTGTGTTGCCGCTTCAGTTCCGCAGCGAGTGTCGGTGTTTGCAGGGCATCGAGCACACGCATGTTGGCCGCAAATGCGGCAGTACTGGCCATAGCAGACGCGCCCAGGAAGCCACGGCGCGAAACACCGGGATCAAACGGGGGACGAAAATGAGTGTCGCGTGATGCCATAGCACGAATCCTGCAAAGTTTTTATCAGTTATCAGTGATTAAATCGCAGTTCGGGGCTTGCCAACAAGCCCCAGACGAGTTGCCTCAGGCCAGCGATTGAATTTGAAGACCGCTCAGCCAGAAACGCCTCGCAAGTCGATCGCTCGTCCGGAAGAGGCGACCTGGAGAAAACTGTCCAGAACGCAGTTTCAATTTGCAAAACCTGGTCGTTTTTTTGCTTGAGACAACCAATCAAAGTGCTTCCGTCATCACGAACATAGTCATCCCACAGCCTTGAGTTGTTGCTGAATAACAGGGCCTCGTCGACACCGATTTGAAAATTTTCGCCGGGAACTTCGAACTGGTTTGCCAGGTCATCCGCGTTCCGTTCAAGCTCGTCTCGTCGATTTTGCCATTCGGCAGCGGTCGTTGCCACAATCGTTTCGGGGTTCAAACTGGCGATTCGAAGTGACAGCGAATATTGTCGCGCCGAGAGTGGTCGTATGATCGCGAGAGCGAACAAATCGGCGGAGGGCGGTTCACTCGCCGAGTCCCAGACGCTGCTGCGAGCATACGTCTGGCTGGAAACAATCCCTCGGATCAGACGCTGAAGATCATAATGATGCGCGACCAGATCACGGCTTAGCCATTCCAGCAGTTCCGGGTGGCTTGCGGGATTGGCGGAATGCATTTGATCAAGCGGATGGACCAGGCCGCGCCCCATCAAAAGAGCCCAGATGCGATTGACGGCGTTTCTGGCAAAAAAATGATTGTTTTCCGCCTGTAGCGCCAATTCCACCAGTCTTGTACGCGGGCTGAATTCCGGTCTGGGAGGCGGTCCCGCATTGTCCTCCTTTGTCTGACGATTGATTTCGTCGTTTTCCTGCTTGATTTGCTCGGCCGTTTTCTCGATCGCGGGTGCGTCGACGGTCGCCCCCGTCAGAAACATGATTCGAGCGACTTTTTCTTCGCCCTTGGTTGTTTTGAATTTGACGTCACCGCTGAATTTCTCGGCCACGACGTTCTTTTTTGTCAGGTAGATTCGATTGAAAAAGGAAGACATGCCAAAGTAGTGG
>JBAXBD010001158.1:0-1453 GCA_037142165.1 Schlesneria sp.
TTGTTCTACCGTTACTGACCTCGGCCCTTCGCCGTCGGAGATCGTTACTACTTTCTCTAATTTCCTTGCCGAGATCATTTCTCGCAGCGATTTTGTCGTTTCAGCAGTCTCATTATTTTTACGACGTGGCCTTTCACCTGCGACGACGAACCTGTGTTCCAGTTCTCCAGGTTTCAAGTAATAAAGTGCATTCGGAGTGATGTCGGTGGCCGACAAAATCGCTTCGGGAGGAAACAGTTTTGCGACTCGTTCAATCACATACGATTTTCCCGACGCCGACGGCCCTTGAACAATGACCGCAAGGGGTTGGTCTAACAGTCTCGAAGTTCCTGTGAGATAGATCGTTAAAGCGAGGAATCGCTCACCTGCAACGCCCGCCTCTTCGATGCCGTCCACCACCCAACGCAGCAAGTTGGGTGACTTGAGCGTCATTTCCATTTTTGCCCGCAAGTCTTCCGGCATTTCAGCCAGTAATTCTTCCCGCGTCTTCCGAGTTGTCTTTTCATCAAGCAAGAAACTCATGCCGCCTCCTTATCTATGTGAATGCCGAGTTCAATCCTTTTTCGCTGAACATCTTGCTTGAAGTGGACGCTTTCTTCGGCGATTTTGATCCCCATTTGCCGCCATGCTTCCGCCTCGTCGTCGATTCCTGTCCGTGCAGCGAATCCCACTACCGCACTGCGGACTCGTTTCACCAGGAAAGACGTATCAATTGAAGGCACCGACCCAACACGCTTGATTCGCTCACCCGCGACGCCGAACTGTTGCGCACAATCTTGGATCATTTGCCAAACCGGTAGCGCTGTTCGACGGCTCGCGTTCTCGTTGTCGTGTTGCCGTAACGAGAACCACTCTTGCGTCAGGTATCGCCAAACGCGACCTTGTTTTTCATTGAGATCATTCAGCGAGTTAATCCCCATGCCTTTCAACGCGGGACGCCGCAATTGAAACTCGCAGCGCCACACGTCGACGTTTTCGGTGATTTGCCATAACAAAAGAAACCACGCCTTTCCGCTTGCTTCGATTTCTACGGATTTGTCGTAAATACGAAGCATGATCTCCGCCCCGCGTTTTCCTTGATAGAAGGTGTTTAAGCCGTTTTTCTCCAGGTAAATCACCTGTTGTTCGCTCCGACACACGGCGTGGCTGCGTAGAAGATCATCCGTTAAGCCCCCTGGAACTAAAGTGTCGCCGGCCAGGTCACACCGGTTAATTCGTTCCTCTATCACCACGCCATCAGCGAGTGCAGCCACCTCGCTCCGCACATGGTCAACTGCTGCCCTCGGTCCTCGCTCCCAAAGAAGCTGAGAGTTCAGCGACACGAACACATTCGGCGTATCGCCCACCGGCCCACGGCTGCGAGACAGATACAAATGGAAGTTGGCGAACTGCACATGAAACGGGTAATTTGGTTTCCCGCTGGCAAGCACCAGACAGCGTCCTTCACCAGCGA
>JBAXBD010001159.1:0-1448 GCA_037142165.1 Schlesneria sp.
CTTTGACGGCGTAGGTTCGAATTCGGCCTTTCTAGGTATATGTATCTACTTTCGTGGCGGCCAGTGAGTTTGGGCCCGCCTTGTCCGATGTCACGGAAGGGCTTCCCTTCACCGGAAGCCTGCTGAATTCCGACTTGGTCAGATCATCGTTCTCGCCCTTGGAACGCAACGCTGTCTGCCAGGCTTCGTTCGTGGACGAGAAATTCTGCTTGACCTGATACTCGTGCCATGCCAAACCGAGCAATACAACCGCGACAGCGGCGATGGCGGCGCGTACGCCCCAGACCACTGTCGGATTGATTGCTGGATCGGGATTGGCTTTAGACTTTTTCTTCGAAATCTGCCGTGGTTCGCTCATGATGTCTTTTTGGTTTTACATGCGTTTGCTGGCATCATCAAAGCCGACCAGCATTGGATGAGAAATTACTTTTTGAAATCTCCAGCACGGATGATGACCAGTTTTTTCGGATCGACGTATTTGCGGAATGCGTATGAGATATTGTCGGGTTTCAATGCCAGAATGGCCTTTTCCTGATCCGCCGCGTGCGCAAACTTTCGATTGAGTTCCAGATTCGAAACGATTTGACCGGCGATTGACGCATCAGCGGTACGGTTTACCTTCTGCGATTCCACGAATGCCTGTTTCGCATCAGCCAACTCCTTCTCCGTTGGGCCCTCTTTCAGGAAGAGATGGAGTTCTTCCATAACGGCCGAAGTCACCTTATCAATGTTTTCGGGATTGGTGCTGACGGTGACAGATAACGACGCGACGGGATCTTGTGCCGATGCAGTGAACGACGACGTTGCCCCATACGACAGGCCTTCCTTCTGACGAATCCGGTCTCCAAGTCGAGATGCAAGCGTGCTACCTCCAAAAATGTAGTTGCCGATCATGAGCGCCGGGTATTCCGGATCATCGTCCGACAGTGGAAAGGTCAGACCGGCAAGGTATTCTGCATTCGATTTATCCGGCGTGATAATGTCTTCCTGAGTCGGGACCACATTGTTCGAAACTTTGCGTGCAATCCGTTGAAAAGGGACCTTGGGAGTCCACGCCGCCAGCATTTCCTCGACGAGTTTCAGCGTCGAATCTGGTTCGAAATCGCCAACAATACCCAGTTCGGCGTGCGTCCCATCAAGTTGCGTTTCATAGAGTTGTTTCACTTGTTCGAGTGTTACGTTCTCGTATCGTGCGAGCGACTCTTCTAAAGTCGGCACGTAGCGGACGTCCCCCAAAGCATACGGCGAGAGCGCGCGGCTGATTTTGTTTCCGGCCAGGGCTGCGGGTTCCGTGCGATTCGAGGTCAATCCGGAAATCATGCGACGCTTCGAAGTCTCAAATTCATCGGCGGGGAAGGCCGGTTCACGCAGAATTTCTCCGAGTAGCTTCAGGCCCTTTGGAAGCGTGTCCCGCTTGGCTTCCATTGAGAACGTAAGTCGTCCAGCGG
>JBAXBD010001160.1:0-1443 GCA_037142165.1 Schlesneria sp.
ACGCTACAGACGCTGAAAGAGCATCGTTCTGATTTCACAGTGCTCAGCGGGCTGGGGCATCCTGTTTCCGAAGGGGGACACAGCGGGGCCGATACATGGCTCACGGCTGCAAACCTCAAAGGGAAACCGGGAGCGGATTACACCAACACGATTTCGGTTGACCAGCAGGTGGCTGAGGTACATGGGAAGGATACGCGGTTCCCTTCCCTGCAACTGGGGGACATGTCAGGCACAGGTGCCGCCGGACACAGCCATACATTATCGTTCGATATCAATGGGACTCCGCTCCCGGCCGAGAACTCCCCCCGACGATTGTTTAATCGACTGTTTGTCCCGGATTCGGCCGACGATCGAAATGCCACTTTGAAACGATATGCCGAACGTCGCTCGATTCTCGATGCCCTGATCACGGAAACCAAAGGACTCGATCGGCGGCTCGGAGCCAATGATCGGCGAAAGCTTGACGAGTATTTGTCGAGTCTGCGGCAAACGGAAAAGCAGATTGAACGTCTGCAGTCGTGGATCGACAAACCCAAGTCGACTGTCCAGGAAACGGGATTGCAACTCGCCAGCCAGCCTTGTGACGGTCACGATCGACCGATGTGGCTGGACGTGATGCTGGAGCTGTCATACCTGGCGTTTTTGACCGACACGACGCGTGTGATCACGTTCGAGTGGTCACGAGAAGCGGGTGGTTTCGGTGGGGGTGGCGAAAACCATCACGAACTGTCGCACCACGGCGGCGATGCGGGAATGCTCGCCAAATTAGCGGTCATCGATCAATTTCATTTAAGTC
Source organism: Schlesneria sp. (assembly GCA_037142165.1). Classification (GTDB taxonomy): domain Bacteria; phylum Planctomycetota; class Planctomycetia; order Planctomycetales; family Planctomycetaceae; genus Schlesneria. The sequence continues at coordinate 797 of JBAXBD010001160.1, forward strand.
GCCTTGGACGGTTTCTGACGATACTCAAGTCAACAGCCGAAGCCGATGGAAATATGCTCGACCGGTCGATCGTTTTGTATGGGAGTGGAATGAATTCCGGCAAAGGTGGAGAACACTCCCCGAAGAATCTTCCGACGCTTGTCGCGGGCGGCGGAAAGCTGGGCATGAAACATGGCAGGCATGTTGCGTTTGATCCCGACAAACATCCACCGTTGTCCAATGTGCTTCTGACGCTGGCCCAAAAAATGGGTGTCGCAACGGAAAAATTTGCCGACTCCACCAGCACTCTGTCCGAACTGACATGACTGAAAACGAAGTCGGGCCGATACAGGCGCTGTCTGAGTTGCAGACTTGAGGTCAACAATTCATGCTGTCGACCTGATGGAAGCGGACATTAACGAGCCACACTGGATATTTTGGGAACAAAGCGTGAGTGACGTATTGGCGGGTAAGGTTGCATTGGTGACGGGTGCCGGGCGAGGTTTGGGTCGGGCATTCGCTGAAAAATTGGCTGCCATGGGATGTGCCGTTGGCATCCATGGCATGCGTGAGAATGGTCCGGCTGAGTTTGGCGAAGGGACGACCCTCACTGATACGGCGCGCGAAATCGGCGAAACTTACGGCGTTCGCACGGTGCGAGTCCTTGG
>JBAXBD010001161.1:0-1439 GCA_037142165.1 Schlesneria sp.
CATCAGGCCAGTACGTAGAGCCCCTCGGCGTCGAGGCCATGAACGTCTCTGTTCGATGCGATTTTATGGGAAATGGTTTTGGTTCGAAGTCTACCGTCGATGAATGGGATGTCGCTTGTGCAAAGCTGGCTAAGGCAACGGGTAAGCCAGTCCGACTGATGCTCAGTCGGACCACAGAAATGCAAATCGCCGGCAATCGCCCATCCGCCTACGCGACGGTCACCGTCGCTTGTGATGCCGAAGGGAACTTGACGGCCTGGGACAGTCATCACTGGGGTTCTAACGGCCTACGGGGTTCGGCAGTCGGCCTGGATGTCACCCCTTATGTTTTTCAGCCAAAGAATCGTCAAAGCACGGCGACGGGTATTGTTACGAATTGCAGTCCTGAGCGTCCCTGGCGAGCCCCTCATCATCCTCAGGCCTGTGCCTATACGCAGACGGCCCTGGATGACCTGGCCGCGAAAGCGGGAATCGACTCGCTTCAGTTTTTTCAAAAGAACTTGAATTTGACCAGCCTGCCCCATGTCTATGGACCAGAACTTAAGATCGCGGCGAAGCTGATGAACTGGAACGAGAAGTGGCATCCGCGCGGCAAGGGGGCCGGCAACGGTCCCGTGAAACGTGGTATCGGTGTCGCCTTGCATACGTGGAACGGTGCCGCGAACCAGTCGAACGTGACACTCAAAGTCCATTCCGACGGTTCTGTGGAGGTCGTTACCGGAACTCAGGATGTCGGAACCGGAACGCGAACCTGTATTGCTCAGGTAGCCGCCGAGACGTTTGGTGTTTCGGTTTCGTCAGTTAAGGTCTCGCTCGGTTCGAATAAGTTTCCTCAGGCAGGGCCATCGGCAGGAAGCTCAACAATCGGCGGTGTCACCGGGCCTGTGCGTCGAACGGCTCTGAAGGCGCTTTGGAAATTTTTCGATCTGGTCGCGGCCTTGTATTCCGTCGATGTAACAACGTTGAGCGCTCACGAAGGAAGAATCTGGTCGGACGATAAAGAGGTCTGTACCTGGAAGCAAGCAGCGAGTCTCATGGGACCGATGGGCATGGAACTGTACGGCGAACCTGTCACCGAAGACGAGGGTTTGACCCAACATCAGGTGGGCGGCGTTCAAATGTCCGAAGTCGCGGTTGATACGGAAACGGGCGTGATACGAATCGTGAAGATGGTCGCCGTTCAGGACGCCGGAATGATCGTGAATCGCCTGCTCGCTCGCAGTCAGGTCTACAGCGGACTGATCATGGGGATCGCGTATTCCTTAAGCGAAGAACGTATCATCGACAAGAAAACGGGGCGGTTTATCAATGCGAATCTGAACGACTATAAGCCGCCGCGTATTGGCGACATCGGCGATCTCGTCGTCGAGTTTTACGAACCGGAAAGCGAATACAAACGAGGAGTCATCGGGCTGAGTGAGCCCCCCGTAATTTCTACC
>JBAXBD010001162.1:0-1431 GCA_037142165.1 Schlesneria sp.
GATCGAATTCCAGGCGTTTGAGGTTTACGTCGGCGAAAAGAAGTACAGTTTAACGACGCTCGAAATGCAGTTACTGAGATACTTCATCGAGCACGAAGGTGAAGTCCTGTCGAGACATCGAATTCTGGAAGAAGTTTGGGATCAATCGGCGGACGTAACAACAAGAACGATCGACAATTTTGTGTTACGCCTGCGAAAGATCCTGGAACCGGACCCGGCCCAACCGAGGTATATCTTGTCGGTTCGAGGGACAGGATACCGGTTCCTGAGTAATCGAGACGCAAACACAAAGTAAACAATTCAGAGAGGCTTCGCCTCAATGAGTCAAGTTTCAATCGCGAAGGAGTCCAATGACTTTCAAGTCTAGGCGAGCTTCAAACAAAGTCGGCATCTGGACAATCGAAGATCAGGGGCTAACTGAAGACTGTGGTCTCATGGAACCAGACAGAACATCTCTCGGAACCTCGATTGAAAACCTCCTTGTACGTCGATTGATAGCGGGCGATAATCACAAAGTGGTATGCGTGACGTTTTGGGGTCGGGCGTTCAAATTTCAAAATTGGCCGATCAAGCGAACTCATTCGATAAAGTCGACCATGCGGCCAATTTTGAAATTTGAACACCCGACCCCCTCCTTGCACGACTACGCGCATCGTGGGGGAAAGAACCTTAGTTTTTTTCCGTTCGATGACACAGTACTTGTGCCTTAACCAACTAAAACCGACTTTGCGGAGAATGGAATTTGTCATCACAAATCCATGGCATCACTCTTGTTTGCTTGATTGCCTGTTCCGTGCTTGCCGCTGCAACGGAACCGGTCGACTCCAGTCGCGCGTCAACGTCGCTCAAAACATCTTCCAGCTCATTGCAATTCACGGACTTGGCCGGACGAATCCAAACGCCGTTGTCACAGCCCGACCATCAGGCAACAATCTTGTTTTTCGTGTTGCCAGATTGTCCGATCTCAAACGCCTATGCCCCTGAGATCAAGCGGATCGCCGCCGAATATGCTCAACGAAAAATTGCCTCGTTTGTGGTTTATGTCGACCCCGATCTGACGACGGACGCGGCGAAAAAACACGCAAAGGATTACGGTTACGAATGCCCCGTGATCTCTGACGACTCGCTGAAACTGGTCGAGCAGACCGGCGTCACGATCGCACCCGAAGTCGCCGTGCTCGACGCGAATGGAAAACGACTCTATCGCGGTCGAATTGATAATTTGTATGCGGGACTTGGCAAACGCCGGCCGCAAGCGACAGAACATGACCTACGCAACACGCTTGATGCAATCCTGAATGGAAAGCCCGTTCCGAACGAGACGACCCGGTCAATTGGTTGTTTTATCGCAAGGCCCGATCCGAAAAAAACTGCTCCTTAAGGATTTTCGACATGCTTCTTCATATTCATCGATCATGGCTGGTGATGGTT
>JBAXBD010001163.1:0-1427 GCA_037142165.1 Schlesneria sp.
GGCAGAAGTGGTTTCCGGGTTGGGTCGGGAAGTATGCTGTTTTCCTGAAAAAATCGCGATCCGTTCGTTTGGGTATTCGATGAAAGCGTATTGGCCGTTGCATTGAAGAAAGCAGCGCAAAAGGGGCGGATTTCTCGACCGGTCACATCGCATTCTGCGCCATTCCTTTGCGACGCACTTGCTCGAAACGGGCTCAGACATTCGCACCGTACAGGATTTATTGGGCCATGCTGATGTCTCAACGACGATGATCTACACGCATGTGCTTAATCGGCCAGGGCTTGCCGTTCGCAGCCCGCTTGACCGGTAGTATCGACTTTGTCTGAACGGGATGAAAAACGTGCCGGTATGATGTTCCGGAAAATGGAGGCGTTTGCCCGATGTTATGGCGAGCGACTCAGTAGCACGTGCGCCGGTGGTCATCGGGGCTTTGCATCAGAAAAACAAGCGCGTTATCTCATGCGCTGATCAACAAAAGCACCGTGGTGGAATCGTGCTTGTGATGTCTTCACGAAAACTCCGGTCAAGAGTGTCTTCCAAACGTTAAGAAAACATCTCGAGTTTTCTATTGACGTGCGAGAAAATGTCTTGTAGTTTTATGTCGTTGTTGTGTGTTGATGGCGGCAAGTGTTTCGTGGTCGTTTAACCCGAAGCCAGCGGCGCAGGCGAATCGGCGTTCAGCTGATTTCTTGCGGACGTCGCTGGGATGGGATTTCGAAGTCACGTATGCGAATGTCGGTTCGGGCTTCGTTCATTGCTCCGAATAACACGCTTCTCTTCGAGGCGCGGTTAAACGATGCGTTTGGACGATGAGCGGGTCCTGACAAAATACGGGGACAAGAATCCCCGGCTCGTCTGGATTTCCGAAGTCAAAACCTGACGACGACAATTGATTTTTGACATCTTGGAATAAATGAATTACGGATCGCCCCCGCAGGCATCAATCGCTGCGGGCTGATCCGTTGCGGTTCGATGTTTGGGAACAAAAGCCAGGCAGGCACCTCGAAGCTCGGAGCTAGTCCTGCTTTTGTTTGCTGTGACTATGGTTGAGTCTGTGTGGGGGCGAAAGACAATCGCACAACTGACTGCATTTTTTTGTGCTTTCATTATTTCGTGTTTTCGTGATCCTCCTGGTGCTTTCGCTTTGCGAGAGTTTAAAAAGAGGTAAACCAATCACGAAAACACGAAAGTACGAAAACACGAAAAAGAGAAATGCAATCTTTTTCGAACTCGGGTGAAGTCGCGCGAACTCGGGTGAACTTTTTAACGGGCGAGCAATCGCCAAAACCCTATGAAATATGGGAAATGGTCGAAGTCGCGCGAAGTCGTGCGAACTTTTCGATCAAAACTCGGGGCGGGGGACTATCGAGCATTTTTTGTGCTTTCATTATTTCGTGTTTTCGTGATCCTCCTGGTGCTTTCGCTTT
>JBAXBD010001164.1:0-1426 GCA_037142165.1 Schlesneria sp.
ACCTGGTAATGGCTCCCTTGGCGTCACGCGAATGCAGCGTTGTAAAGACGAGATGTCCGGTTTCTGCTGCGCTGAGTGCGATCTGCGCCGTCGCATGGTCCCGAATCTCGCCCACCAGAATCACATCGGGATCTTGTCGTAACCCGTTTCTTAAGCCTTCCGCGAACGAAGGGACGTCGATCCCGACCTCGCGCTGCGAGACCACCGAGTTCGGCACGCGAGGAAACTCGAATTCGAGAGGTTCTTCGATACTGATGATTCGGCAGCCGCCCGCCTTGTTGATCAGATTGACCAGCATGGCCAGAGTCGTCGACTTACCGGACCCCGTCGGCCCGGTGAGAATTACCATGCCATCTCGACTTGCCGTCAGTCGCGTGGCCAGGCCGGACGGAAAGCCAGCCCACTCGAAATCAGGTATCGCTGCGGGAATAATTCGAAAGCAGGCACCAAGTCGGCCGGAGGAGTAAAACAAATTGACCCGGAATCGCATCGACTGCCCATCAATGGGCAACGCAAAGGCAAAATCGAGACTCTTATCGTCCCTTAATCGTTGCTGGAAATGAGGCGGGCAGAACTCTTCAAGCACCTGATGCAGCCAATCGGCATCGAGTGCCGCCACAAGCGGTTTGCCAGGCGCTTCCGCTCCATGAACACGAGGAACTTTGGCGACACTTCCAGCGTCAAGTTCCTCAAGACGTGATTCCGAAAGATCACGTAAAATCCCATTCAGACGAAGGGTTGGCGGAAACCCCCCGATCAAATGCAGGTCCGAGGCATCGTCCTGGACCGCAACGGTCAGCCATTGTTTGATCGATTCGTTAAGCGGTATCTCATCTCGTGACAATGGTCGAGCTTTCGTGAAAGTCCAATTCCGGTCATTTCATTTCGAGAACATGCGAATTCATCGCACGGTTCACCAGAATAATGGACGACGGCAAAGCAGGGAATCAGGGTCGCATCAGAAGCCCGCGATTAACGTAAGAAAATTCAAAAAACGTCAGCGCCAAAGCCCGTTTGGAGTTCCCGACAAAGAATTCGAATCTCGATTTTCTGAGTATTTTTTTAACGCCACAGAGACAGAGCGTTCCATGTCTCACCAAGCCGGGGTCTTATCACGTCAGGAAAACGGCGTTCGTCCCGAAGCTGGTTTTCGGCTGGTGTTTTCCATGTATCATCTGTTTTTCTTACCAGACGGGTACAGCGTGGCGGCAGTCGTGTTTCCGGCAAAGTGGTTCTCGGAAGCCGATTGGGGGATCACATCGACATGGTCATCCACGATTGTTACTTGCGGATCGGCACGGTCGCACTGGGGCGCACTTGATGCTTTTCGCACGCTTTGTGTGGAACTGGGATGGCGGCAGGGCAACGGCGACTGGCCCCGTCCGCGCATCCAACCGCCGGAGGCGTCGATCTCCTTCATCGCCTT
>JBAXBD010001165.1:0-1426 GCA_037142165.1 Schlesneria sp.
TTTATGTTGATATTAACTTGTTTTGTTCCGCTTTCTTCAACTGCCTGTTTATCATTGGACTGGCAGGAGCAATTCATCCGTTCCCTCAGTCAGTCGTTGCCGTTCTGCCAAGCGTGATTTTCGGTATTTTGACAGTTTTGGCGCTGGTGCCAATCAAGGGTGCAGTCCTTGGGCGAAACCGCGGCCTGGTGTTACTGGCTTTATATGCCGGTTCAATTATCGCCGCCTGGTGGTTCGGCACAGCACCCTGATCAGTGGGTCCAAACACCGAACCCTGATCAGTCGGTGGAAACTTCGGGTGTCACTGCTTTACCGTCTTCGGTTAAGCAGTGTCTTCCAGGTTCGAAAACGTAGTCGAGGAGCACTGCTTGAGCGAAGACGCTCAAGCAGTGGCACATCATTCTCAACCCATCAGGCCAGTCAGTGCACCCGTGCTGTCTCCCAGGAATGGAATTTTGACGTCCATTCGTTCGAGCATCGACAACCAAAGGTTGCTGATCGGGGTTTCCTTGGGATAACGGATGTGGCGTCCTGAACGAATCGTACCGCCACCTTTACCTGCAAGCAGAACGGGCAGGTCATCATGGTTATGTGCGTTGCCGTCTGAATTCGCACTGCCGTAGGCGATCAGGCAATTGTCGAGCAGCGTTCCTTCGCCTTCGGGAATGGCCTTCAGCTTCTGCAGGAGGTACGACAATTGAGTGACATGGAACTTATTAATGTCGCGAATCTTTTCTTTCTTCTTCGGGTCATTGCCGTGATGTGACAATTCGTGATGTCCTTCGGAGACGCCGATGAACGGGTAGGCTTTATTGCTCCCTTCGTTCGTCAGGACGAACGAACAGACTCGGGTCGAATCGGTCTGGAAGGCCAGCACCATCAGGTCGCACATCAGACGAATATGCTCCTGGAAATCACCGGGGACTCCTGCAGGAACGGGATAATCAGGGGCTTTCACTTCCGGTAGTGTTGCCGCTCGTGCGATCCGCTGTTCGATATCTCGAATGGAGCTGAAGTATTCGTCGAGCTTTCGTTGATCGTTCTTACCGAGCTTCCCGGTCAAATCGCTGGTGTCCTGACGAACAAAATCGAGTACGCTTTGGCGAAGCTTGTCGCGTTTGGCTCGATCCGCACCTGCACCAGCTCCGAACAATCGTTCGAAGACCAGTTTCGGATTAACTTCTTTGGGAAGCGGCTGAGTCGCTGATCGCCAGGCCATCGTTGAGGAATAAACGCAGCTATAACCCGAATCGCAGTTGCCAGCCATCGCACCCGATTCGCAGCCGATCTCCAGTGAAGCCAGTCGCGTCTGATCGCCAATCCGTGAAGCGGCAACCTGATCGACTGAAACGCCGTTACGAATATCGGTTCCATCGGTTTTAACGGGATGAGCACCTGTCAAAAACGAAGCCAGAGCACGCGCGTG
>JBAXBD010001166.1:0-1426 GCA_037142165.1 Schlesneria sp.
GTCAAACAGGTCGGGCTTCAATTTGCGGCCCCGTCAGTTCGACGGGGCAGACAATACCCTAGCAATTGCTTGGGGTCAAGCAATTGCTAGGGAAATTTCCGAATTATCAATTAGAGACGCTGCATCAGGCAGCCCGAGAGTTGTTGCGAACTTCTCGATAACGTCCAGGCCGGGGCAACGTCGGCCCAGTAAATACTGCGACACCATTTGGTTTGAACATCCAAGCTTGTCCGCCATGTCTTGCTGAGTCCAGCCGTTGGCCTCAAGCGCTACACGCAGTTTTCTTTGAAACCGATTTTGTAGCGTCACGTTTTCCATCCCTTCATTCTGCTTTGATGCTGATAGGAGTCAAGCAGAGTCTTTTCAAATTCACTTGGGGTTTTTGATTGGGAGTTTTCCGCCGAGCATCTCATAGGCAGTAAGGACAGTCATCATTCGGCCTCGTTCGATCGCGGTCAGATCTCGGTCCCTAAAAAACTTGTCCCCTGATACTCGAAGAGTCACGTCGTACTCAGTCAACACGGTGCGAAGAGCCTCCAGTGTGTTGTGGTTCACGGCGACATCGCACCACTCCCACACTCGTTTTTCGTTGTTGTCGCGAAACCATTTTGCGTAGCGTAGGTCGATTTTTGATGGTGTTTCATCAACAGACACAGAGACTGATTCGACGAAGATCCAGTCATCTGCCGAGTAACACACTCTCATTTTGAGCGGTCCAGGCTTGTCATTCAGCATGGAAAAATGAAACGAGATATCATTCCCATCAGAAGCGTCGTCGCCTCGGTAACTATCAGGTGTGTCTTTGTGCCAAACTTCAATCGAACCGTCGACCTTGTCTTTTTCTCGGCGAATTCCTGCCAGCGCAATATCTCCCCTGGTCAACACTTTGACGGAGATTTTCTTGGACGCACCCCAAGTTATTTTTTTGCCCAGCTTGACTGGCAACACATCTAGTTTTGCGTTTTCGCCAAATTGCGCATCATTAAAGGCGTCGTTCCATTCTTTGACTGATGCCACCGGATGACCGTTGACCGCAATTACAATGTCCAGAGGTTTGACTTTTTCCTTCGCCAAAGGCGAATAGGGAAAAACTCCAACGATCGCCAGGCCGTCACGTTTGGGAAATTCAACGCCTTTTAATTTTCCGAGAGCTTTGTAAGAGGCAGTTTCGGTGACCATCGCACCCACAGACAAAGCGTCGACGCGTTCAACATCGGCACAGTAACCGATCGAGGAAAGCACGAATGACGTCGCAGTGCAAACACTGACGATGACGCATCGGATTATTCCGATCTCCCGGAATTGCGTAAGACTACCGGATTTGCGATCCGGTAGTCTTACGCGAAAATCGACTGCACATTCCGCACAAAAACAAGCGAGGTCGACGGGGCTCGAACCCGCAACCACCGGATCGACAGTCCGGTAC
>JBAXBD010001167.1:0-1425 GCA_037142165.1 Schlesneria sp.
AATTCAATGTTGGTTTCCAGCCAATTTTGAAATTTGAACACCCGACCCCCTCTTCCAAACGAACGACTTTCGGAGGAACGTCTCAAGTTGCTGTTGCACCAATCGACCAAGTTCGTGGATGATCACGGAAGCCATTTTGAAGTCGGGTTGATAGGATGCACCCAACGTTTCGTTCAAGCAGAAAGTTGTTGATGTCGGACAATCTTATTCCCGAACCCTCCCAGGGCTGGCAGGAACGGCTCGATCAGATCATGGAGACGATGCGGGAACTGAGTACCCAAACTGATCCGCAATCGATGGTTCATGAATACTATGAACGAATGCGGCAGGTGAATCCCCATATCGATCGCAGGCTGGCGATGAGTCGCCGTGGGCTGACCTACCCTCAATTTCGAATCACTCGCTATAGCGAATGGGATGTCGACATCAATCCGTGGAAGGAGACCGCACGACTTCCGTTGCTATCGGGTGGAATTCTGGCCGAATTGATCTATGGGAACGAGCCTCGAATTATCAATGATCTGGCTGTCGACCCGAATGATCCTGCCGCTGAGTACTTGTCCGACCAGAGATCGCTACAGGCACTGCCACTGATGGACCAGGGCCTTTCGCTGAATATGTCATTACATACTCGCCGAGTCACAGACGGTTTTTCCTTCGAAAAATTGCCCGAAGCAGTCTGGCTGGCAAATCTGTTTGGTCGAGCCACCAATAACCTGGTGCTCGCCGGTCGATTGAAAGACGCTTACGAAGAAATCGACCGTGAACTGAAAGCGGTGGCACGCATCCAGAGATCATTGTTACCCATCACTCTTCCTGAGATTCCGAACTTGCGACTGGCCGCTCATTACCAGACCGCTCGTCGCGCCGGTGGTGACTATTATGACTTCTTCCCACTAGCAGATGGTCAATGGGGACTTTTGATCGCCGATGTGAGCGGCCATGGGACCCCTGCGGCAGTCATGATGGACGTGATGCATAGCATCGCACATGCCTTCCCGGGCACCACGATTTCACCCAGCCATATGCTGAATTACCTGAACAATAAACTTTGTCAGCATTACGTCGGTTCGAGTGGTACTTTTGTGACAGCGTTTTATGCCATTTTTGATCCACGGACGCGCCGTCTGACGTATTCGTCAGCCGGCCATAATCCGCCGCGCTGGCGATTGAATGAGCAGGGGAACATTTTTTCTCTCCAGCATGCACAACACTTTCCGCTTGGTGTCACCACAATGTTCGAAGCAGTCGAAGCCTCTGTCCAACTGAATCCCGGCGATCAATTAATTTTGTACACGGATGGCATCGTCGAAGCGACGAATCCCGATAACGAGCTTTACGGGTTGGGACGACTCGATCAGGAACTGAGCGTCAACACTCCCGACCCGGAAGAGATGATTGCCATTTTGCTGAAATCCGTCGAAG
>JBAXBD010001168.1:0-1410 GCA_037142165.1 Schlesneria sp.
CCAGCGTACCAATCCTTAACCATTCACGTCGATTGACGCGAGCGTTCTTGAAGGATTGGTCGGAAACGAATCGCAGCGACATCTTTGGCCCCGTAAATGGCGAACATCGACTTTACCGGTCGAAGTGATGTGCGAGCAAGCACGTTTATTGTAACGATTAACGTTATTTTGCATCGTCGCCAAACGTCGATTTCTTCCGCAGCAGATGATGATATTGTTGAGCAAATCGGTGAGATTCGTCACGAACGTACTGCAGCAGCCTGAGCGCGAACGAATGTTTGCTCAGGATTTTGGGTTCCGACTGACCTGGTAAGAATAACTCTTCTTCTTTCTTGGCCAGCGAACAGACGAACGGAGCTTTGACGTCGATGCTTTCCAGAGCGGCCATTGCGGCACCGAGTTGACCTTTGCCTCCGTCGATCAGCAGCAAGTCGGGAAACGGTTCTCCTTCCTGTTGAAGACGCCGAAAATGTCGGCTGACGACTTCTCGCATGGATGCAAAGTCGTCGACCCCTTCGACCGTGCGAATCTTGAATCGCTTGTATCCCTGCTTGAAGGGAAGCCCGTCAATGAACTGGACGCAGCTCGCGACGGTCTCACCTCCTTGAAGGTGAGCAATATCCAGCCCTTCGATCCTCCGGGGTATCGCGGGGAGTTCAAACACTTTTTTCAGGCCGAGTAAACCTCGTTTGGGATCGACTTGAAAGACTTCAGGCTGAGCGTGTTCCCGCAGGTCACCTCGCAAATTGAGGTTTTCGAGCGATTTGATCTGATCACGCAGACGAGCTGCCTTTTCAAACTTCAATTCCTTGGAGGCCAACTGCATTTCGCGTCGAAGTTCTTTAAACAGACTTTCCTTTTTTCCGTCCAGAAATAAACGGAGTCGGCGAATATCCCGCCGGTAATCCTCTCGGCTGATCCGCTGATTACAGGGAGCCGTACATTGATGGATGCTTGCCAGCAGACACGGGCGAAACCAGCGCCAGCGGTCATCTGCCTCTTTGATGTCGAGAGTACAGTTGCGAAACTGAAATATCTGCTGCAGGACAGCGATCGCGCCACGCAATCGCTTGGCGTTGGTGAATGGGCCGTAAAGCTTCGTTCCACGTGATCGAGGTTTGCGAGTGAATTCGACTCGAGGGAATTCTTCACGAATGAAAATTTCGAGATAGGGAAAGGTCTTGTCGTCTTTCAGCTCTTGATTGAAACGAGGCTGAACATCTTTCACGAGTCTCGCTTCGAGTAACAACGCGTCGACTTCGCTGTCGGTCACGATGTAATCAAGGTCCTTGATCTCCGGGACCAGATTCGCAGTACGAATGTCAATCGCCGCTTGTTTCGTAAAGTAACTTCCCGCTCGATTCCTCAGGTTGACCGCTTTGCCGATATAGATCACTCGACCTTTATCGT
>JBAXBD010001169.1:0-1409 GCA_037142165.1 Schlesneria sp.
GGTGGTGACATTCGCCGTGGACAGGTCGTCTTCAACAGCCAGAAGGCGGCGTGCTCAGCCTGTCATAACGCGGGAGGATACAAAGGAGGCAACATCGGTCCTGATCTTTCCCGGATTGGAAAAATCCGGACAGAACGAGATCTTTTGGAATCACTGGTTTTTCCCAGTGTCAGTTTCGTACGGAGTTATGAGCCGGTTCTCGTCGTGACAAAGTCAGGCAAGCAGGTTAACGGCCTGATTCGCAAAGACACGCCAGATGAGATCACGCTGGCTACGGGAGCCAAGGAAGAGGCTCGCGTGCTTCGATCCGAGATCGAAGAAATCCGACCGAGCACCGTCTCGATCATGCCTGCCGGTCTCGATACCCAACTGACGAAAGAGCAGTTAGCCGATCTGATCGCCTTTTTGAAATCGAAACAGTAAGTCTCGTAATCAACTTTCCTTAAAAACATTGGCGTTTTACTGCCCATTTCGATCTCAACCAATCATGCGCGAAGTCTGCTACCACGAAGACGACTATTGCCAACTTGAACTGGTCGCAGACACCAACCAACTGGCATTGGTGCGCGGAACAGATGGGCAAGATCGACGAATTTGCGGCCGCCCACAAAGCCGAGATCGGTTGGACCGATATGTATGCCCGCTCCGATAATCCGGCGCGACTATTGACGCTCGCGATTTCAAGATCACAATTCGTCAGTTCCATGCCTTCGTCGACGCGGCCGTACGATCGCGTATTCACGGGTTACAGCACGTATCGTTCGGAATGCAAACGTACGATCGCTTTTGGCCCGCATGATGCGCTTGTCGCGTACGCCGAACTTGATGACAACGATCTTGTCTGCTCTGTGTGGTTTACGTTTGATTTGAAATCGCCCGCCGATGTTGTGATCGCGACTGATCTGACGCTCGGACTTTCGCGTTGGCCGGTATTTGTTTCCGACTGGGGGTGGTCCCGACTGCTTCGTCTGACTGACACCGCAGCGGTTTCACAATACTTCAACGACCGCGTCAAAGTGTTTGGTCGCGAACAATCGTGACGCAACGACGGCGAACAGATGGTTCAACCGAAGCTGCGGGCCGCGCGGTCTGTGAAATCAATCCAGGATGACCTCGGCGTTCGGTCGTGCAGATTGGCAGAACGTCACCACGAAGGTCACGAAGAGCACGAAGATGGAATTCGACGACCTTTTCAATCGCGTGATTGGCTGTGCAGTTGAGGTTCACCGATTCAAAAACGCCAGGCTGATTGATTGCATCAAGCGTTTCGTTTTCGGATTCCTTCGCGCTCTTCGTGTCCTTCGTGGTGGTATAAACCAAATGGTTCAGAACTCATGAACGCATTTCACCGCCGCACGTATTGCCGTGAAAACTGCGGATTCAATCGGAGATTATCATGATACTTTCGG
>JBAXBD010001170.1:0-1409 GCA_037142165.1 Schlesneria sp.
TCCGTCAATGTCAAAGTGTTCTTGCCCGCAATGGTGATTTCAACCACACCAGGCTTGTTTCGAGCGGGTAGCTTCACCAACCATCGCCCATCAGCGGCTGTCACGATCGACGCAGTCTCTGGTTTTTGATTCTCGCCTGCATCCTTTTCTTTCGACGTAATCGTTACCGAGATTTCTTCGCTCGGTTCAGCCCAACCCCAGAACGGAATCTCACGTCCCATTTGTAAGACCATGTGGTCGTCGATCACCGATGGCAACTTCACGTCACCACGCGCGGACGATGTCGCGGCAATCAGCGCAAAGACGGCGATGAAGGCGACATTCTGACACGACATACATGAATTTCCGATGGTCACTGCGGAGAGTTAACTGAGGCTATCAAATCGGACGGAGCTTCGATGCGGTATGGCCGGATCGAGACAGACGCACCGTCTTCACGTATAGTGTATCGAGTCGTTGACATTTCTTGCCATCGTGGACGCGAGGGTGGCAAAACCTGTTGCCAATATTAAAACAACAACAAAACGTAAAGTACCACTCATGTCCTCGCCGTTCCTGATCATTGACGGTTACAACCTGATGCATGAAGCGGGGTTGGCTCGTGCGACATACGCTCCCGGTGATCTCGCACGATTGCGACACGAATTACTGGTCAAACTTGTTCGAAGACTGACAATCGAAGAACGAAAGCGGTGTACCGTCGTTTTCGATGCGATTGATGCTCCCGCCAACTTGCCAGGTCGTTTTATCCACGAAGGGATCCATGTTCTCTTCGCCGAACCGGGTCATGAAGCGGACGAACTCATCGAAAAGCTGATCAGCCAGAATTCTGCCCCACGTCGATTAACCGTCGTTTCAAGCGACCACCGGATTCAAAATGCGATCCGAAAGCGCCGAGGAATCGGAATCGACAGCGATGTCTTCCTGAAACAACTCGAATCACCCAATCGGCAAATCGGTCCTTCACGAAATTCGGTGTCACCCACCGCAGATCCCAATCGCGATCTGAAGTTCTGGATGGAGGAATTCGGTGGAGTCAGTTCTGAAGCCATTCAACAGGAACTGATTGCACTTTCAAACGACCCGAAGAACGACTGGGATGACCAGATTGAAAAGTTACAACAGCAACTGAAAAACCCTGCTGAGCTCGACGAGTGGCTCAACGAATCAACAAAATCAAAGCCCCCTTCGAAGAAACCAGGAAAATGAACCGCGTTAAGGCGTTTCTGCGGAAAGGCGTAACTTGCCCGGTGACCGCCAATCTGTCACGTTATTCAAATAATGTCCTCGTCTATTCACGAAACCCAGAGTGCCAAACATGCAATTTGCCTCCCGTTTTCAGCTTTGCAAGAAAACCGTTTCCTGGTTCGCATTACTTTGCACGTTGATCGTGCCGGCGTCGACAGCGT
>JBAXBD010001171.1:0-1394 GCA_037142165.1 Schlesneria sp.
GGATTGGACACATTCGTAACGAGTTTGGAGTTGGCTCATCGATTTCGGATCAGCAACTGGGACGCAGCAATACTCGCGGCAGCGGCTCAAATGGGCTGACACATCGTTTACTCCGAAGACCTGTCGCATGGTCAGGATTAAGACGGCGTCTTGGTCAAAAATCCTTTCCGCGAGATTTCTCGGGTCAGTTGATTTGTTCGCTCGTTCCCATGCAGGAACTTGGGAACGAGAACAAATCCGTTCCACGAGATTTCGGAATGCGGCTGATTAGTTATTTCGGCGGAGCAACCGTGACGATCACTTTACTTGGTCGAATGACTCGATCATGAAGTGTGTAGCCGCGCTCGACGTCATTCAGCACGGTCATAGGAGGATGTTCTGCCGAGGGAACCTGACTGATCGCTTCATGCATGTTCGGATCGAAGGGTTGGCCTTCTGCAACGATCGGTTTTGCTCCGTGACCCCCTAATGCCGTTTCCAATTGCTTGATCGTCATTTGAACGCCGTTCAGCAGGGCGTCGAAATTCTTCGACTGGGACGCGGCGAAAACGGCTCGATCGAGGCCGTCGAAGATCGGTAACAACGACTTCAGCACAGGGACTGACTGATACTTTCGCTCGTCGTCCATCTCGCGATAGATTCGTTTGCGGAAGTTATCCAGATCGGCGAGTGCCCGAGCCCACTTTTCTTTGAATTGATCACGTTCAACCAGAGCCGCCTGAAGCTGTTCGGCTAAGGTTGGTGAATTCGTATCAGCGTCGTTTGGATCAACGTTCGCTTCGGTTGTCTGTTTGGCCATTATTCCGCATCCTCTTGTATGGTGAAGAACGCCTTAACGGAATCAAGAAATGTCTTCCGTTTGGCGGAAACTTGTTTGTCGTCCAGCTCTGCAAGTTGTCTCAGCAACTCTTCCTGCTTCTTGTTAATTTTCTTCGGTACTTCGACATGAAATTCAACAAGCATGTCGCCTCTCATTCCACCATGAGGATCTGGCATTCCCTGGTGTTTCAAGCGAAAGACTTCCCCCGGCTGCGTCCCGGGAGGAATGGTAATGTGATGCTTTCCCGTGAGGATGGGAATATCGAGTGATGTCCCGAGCGCGGCCTGCGCGAATGTGATCGGCACCTCGCAAGCCAGGTTCCGCCCATCGCGTTTAAACAGCGGATGTGATTTCACTCGGATATCGATGTAAAGATCACCCGGTGGTCCGTTATTTTCCCCTGCCTCTCCTTCACCTCTCAGGCAAAGCTGCATGCCGTTATCGATCCCGGCGGGAATTTTGACCTCAAGCGTATTCGGGCGGCTGACCACCCGCTGCCCGCGACAATCGGGACACTTGTCGCGGATACTTGTCCCCCGTCCCCGGCAGGAAGGACATGTCGTCTGTACGCGAA
>JBAXBD010001172.1:0-1394 GCA_037142165.1 Schlesneria sp.
AGCGTGGCGTCATCAGGCGCGAAGGTGACGTTGTTGAGCCAATCGGAATGACCGTCGAGCGTCGCAACTTCGGCGTCCGTCGAAAGATCCCAGATTTTTACGGAACCGTCGTCGCTGACGGTCGCCAGCAGGGTTCCGTCGTTGGAAAATGCGAGCCCGCGAACCGGTCCGCCGTGACCGCTGAGTGTTGCTTCGTTTTCGCCGCTGGCGGTATCCCAGATCTTAGCCGTGTCGTCGTGACTGGCTGTGGCAATCAATGTCCCATCGGGCGAGAAGGCGACCGCGTTCACCGTATCGGTGTGACCTTTGAGCGTTCGCACCAGATGATGCGTCGTGACGCTCCAGATTCGGACGAGATTATCGGAACTGCCTGAAGCAAGTAATTTTCCGTCGGACGAGAACGCCACTCCGTTTACCGAATCAGTGTGTCCCTTGAGCGTTGTTACGTTCTTACCAGTCTCGGCATTCCACAGTTTTACGGTATCGTCATCGCTGCCGGTCGCCAGCCATTTTCCATCAACGCTGAATGCCACGCTGTTAACGGAATCAGTATGTCCCGTCAGAGTCAGTAGCACTGTTCCCTCACCCGGTTCCCAGATCTTCGCCGTATGATCGGCACTCGCCGTCGCCATCCTTGTGCCGTCAACCGAGTATGTGACGTCGAGTATCGAATCGGTGTGTCCTTTCAACGTCAGTAAAAGTTCACCACTGGCTGGATCGACAATTCGCACGGTGTCATCGTCGCTGGCAGAAGCGAGGCCACTTCCATCGGGTGCGAATTTCACCGCGTTGACGACATTCGTGTGTCCTTGGATTGTCAGCCTGGCGGGTTCGGCTTTCGGTTCGGTTCCGAAGATCGCCACTGACAATCCAATCAAACCGACCAGAGTGGTCATGCGGAGTTCCCTTTTTCATCGGCAGCAACGGTGAGGTGAAAAACAGTCATCGAAAATTACTTACGTCGGGCGTGAACGGGATGATGATGAACCGGATGAGACACAGAAACATGGACCGGATGGTAGGCGGGAGCATGAACGGCACGATAAACAGGATGGTGATAAAGATGCGGCCGATAATTGTTCGCTCGATATCGAATCATCCGTCCCGCGTAGCGATGGTTCGTCAGGATCTGTACAGTCTGAGCTTGGGCGCCCGTCGCGCGAACTCGAACTCGCTCTCCCTTCTTCAACGCGGCGGGGGTGACGACGCTGACGGAATTGCCATTATGGTGTTCAAATCGAGTCGCCGCAGTGACGTTCAGCTCATGTGTGACCGGCTTGTTTTGCTGGTTCACTTTGGCGTTGGCGGGAGCGTTCGCAAAGGCATTCATTTTTTTATGATGGGTGCCCGTTTTCAATTTGAAAACACCGTAACCTGTTTTGTCGGGATTGATA
>JBAXBD010001173.1:0-1393 GCA_037142165.1 Schlesneria sp.
ATTCGAAAAGACCCATTGCTAAAGTGTGGAGGCTTTAGATGCGATTGCCCTGGACGACCGTCCCGTCCGACAGCAACTCCGCTGAATGCTGCCAACCCGTATCAGACTGGGTCTGTTTTTCGGTACCCGAAACCGAATCGATGTGGTCATCCACCGAAGAGATCGTTCCGTCGACGGTAAGAGAAAGCGATCCAAAGCCTATAAACTCGTACTTGTCAGACCCTGAGTCCCCGGAAATGGACGTGTTAAAAACTGTAGTCGTGCCAGTTGGATCGGGAGTGACAGTCGTCGATGAGTTGATATCGGAGTCTGAGTAAAGATCGCTACCACTTCGATTCCCCTTATAATTGTCAGAACAGGTGCGAGGGCCGTCAGGATTTGCGGTGAATTTGCCACTAGAACTGTCCATCCATTTGTCTGTCCCGCCTACCTGGTTTTTCGACGTTTCAGTGGGAGTGACATTGGTGTCGCGGTCAAAATACCAGTCGTTTCCGCTGTCGCCGTTAAAGAAGTCCCCAGAAGTGACGCCCGTAAGATCGATCACTCCACTGGATGAGACATCCGTTTTCATCTCCTGCTTCAGCGCGACGTATTTATTGTCCGTTCCAAACATGACCCCTGGACCGTTTTCGAAGTCGGAACTCGAAAACGAGTATGCATTGTCGATACTGAACTGAGTGGTATCGCTGGTGTTCGTACACTGGTACGAGGTCGCCCAAGTCTGAGACGTCAGCTTTGTAAAACCCGTTCCATTCGCGGCAACGAGGGTGTCGCTGATGCCGTAACAGAGAGTTTGCGAGATGTCTATCGACGAGGGCCGAGTAGGGGCAGTTCCAAAAACTGTGTTCGTTCCAAAATAGGAATATGACAGATTCTTTGTAACAACGATTGTTTCTACCGAGCCGTCAGGGTTCGTGGAAACGTACGTGTCTGTCTTCGTTGTTCCAGTGTCCGATGCAGTCGTGATCGTCATCCAGCTTAATCCATCGCTGGTGGTGTATGATCCGTTGCCGTCAGTTGCCAGTGCGACGGTCGTGATTGGATGTGCCTCTTCGAAGAGGGCCAAGCCGAGCGGCGCACACCATGGCATTGCAGGCCCTGTGCAACCGGAAAAAATTCCGCTCGGCGTATAAGCGGGAATTCCTGCGTAGCCAGGAACGACGTATTCCCCATTCGGCGACAGCGACTGACCAGCGGCTTGATTGGCGTTTCCATTCGTCAATGTCGTGGCTGAGAATACTATTGGCGACGACGTTCCATTTCCATTGGTTACGGTGACGTTTGGTGCTGTTGTCACCCCGCTCGGGACCATTGCCAGAATCCTTGTGGAGGATTGCACGACGAACTGGGCCGACGTTCCATCAAAGGAGACACCCGTTGCGTTGTCGAAGTC
>JBAXBD010001174.1:0-1392 GCA_037142165.1 Schlesneria sp.
GAGATGTGCTGCCCGCTCGGCGGAGGGCAATTTGCAGTGTTCCTGGTAGATGTTCCCGAGATTAATCTCGCCAGCGCCGGCGTTGAGCAGCCGAAACTGATCTTTTTCGTACCTGTGTTGACGTAGATCGCCGGCGTCACGTAATGCACGCATCACCAGCGACGCAAATTGATCTCGCGTCGGGGGGCCAAACAGCCAGTTGATCAGGTCCATCAATAAGCCTCTTTAATCAGAGGGAAGTTGATTGCGATTCCTCACTCGATCTTGATAATCCTAAGCAAGCCAAAGTCCATCGACAACCAATTTCAAATTGCATGGACTTGAAATACAACTCTGAAAAGCAAAATCGAATTGACGAAAGAATAAAAATGGATTCCGCCACCCGCGTTCGCCTGGCAACTTCCGCCGATTGGGCAGTCATTGCTGACTACAATTCTGGTCTGGCACTGGAAACCGAAGGTAAAACACTTGACGCTTCAACGATTGCAGCAGGTGTACAGACGCTGCTAGCGAACCCGCAACATGGTCGTTATTTCGTAGCCTGCGTTGGAGATAAAATCGTCGGCCAGATAATGCACACCAGGGAGTGGAGCGACTGGCGGAACGGCGAAATCTGGTGGCTGCAAAGTGTTTACGTTGCCCCTGAACACCGGAGATGTGGTGTGTTCCGTGCTCTGTTCCGTCATTTGGAAAAACTTGCTGAATCGACACCCAATGTGATCGGACTTCGGCTTTATGCCGAAGAACATAATTCAAAGGCGTTCGAAGCGTATCGTTCGCTGGGGTTGGTCCACGCCGGTTACGTGGTGATGGAGCGTTTTTTTGCGTGTTAGGAAGACGGACGCACTGGAGACGGTAACCCAGTGCCAGGCGACGAGGTTTCAAGAGTTTTTCGTGTTGGCTTTTGCTTCCGCAAGATGTTACGGCGCACGGGCTAAAGCCCATGCTAAGGCGTGTGGCGTTTCACATGAACCCGAGGCGTCATCGATCATTTTTTCAGATGTCGTGCTCGGCGACCCTCGAAGAGATCGGCTGAACGCCGATCATCCTGCGCCGCTGGCTTCGGGTTAAACGACGAATCTTTTTCCTTAATTGTCTTGATACCGAGAGATTCTTGGTCCGATGGTTGGTGTGCGAAGCCTGACGGAGTATTATTGTGCGAGCACCGCTGATTCGGTCTCTACTTTAAAAAATATTCCCCGCGAAATTCTGGCAACCGATGCTTGGTAATTCTCTGATTGACACCATTGGTTTCGAGTCAACCACTTGATTCTCGCCGTAGTGGCAAATGTTTCGAGGTCAAACGCGAAATAGGACTTTCGATAAGCGACATGATCGTCGCCGCGAAACGAAATCTTTTGCAAGGATATGCTGTGGCCGATCTCTATCATG
>JBAXBD010001175.1:0-1387 GCA_037142165.1 Schlesneria sp.
TCACATCTGTCCGGCCGATTTCACAGCAGAATCATTTGGTTATCGACAGGGTCGTCCGAAAAATGCAGTAGCGCGTCGAACACGAGTTTATCGAGTTGAATTTTTTCAAACATATTGACCTCGATCAGGTGGAGCAAGAGTTGCGGAGATGCCGGCAGATTCAGGCGTTTGCGGGCGATGATGACAATGAGATAGACGCAGACAGCGATCCAGATTTGTGACTTGACGGCATTGATGGAGTTGCCGAAGAAATGTTTGATCGACAAGTTTTGTTTGATCCATTTGAAAAACGTCTCGACCGCCCATCGCTTGCGGTAGATCTCGGCAATGGTCAGTGCCGGCAGATCGAAGCGATTGGTCAGGAACACAAGGAACTTGTTTGTTTCGGGATCGCGATAGGAAACCCGACGCAAGCGATCCGGGTAGGCGAGCTTGGATTTTGGCGTAGTAAGCAGGATGCTTTGGTCGCTGCGCAGACCGGTCGATTTGTCGACCTCGCGCCAGGCGACCCGGGTGTAGCGCATATTGTCCTTGGCTCGAATGACGAAGGAGACTTGTCGTTGATGCAGTGCTTGCAGTCTGGTGAAATCGAGATAGCCGCGGTCGACAACCACGATGGCTCCCGCAGGCCAATGAATCATGTCGAGGATCTTGACGTCGTGCACCTTGCCGGTGGTGATATGGACGAAAACGGGAATGGAGCCGCGCAGATCGATAATCGTATGGGCCTTGACGGCAGCTTTGGTAGAGCGGAAGTCTGCCCAAGGAAACAAACTCAGACACAGGTCGATGGTGGTGGAGTCCATCGCATAGAGCGGTTCCTTGATTCCCAATCCAATGTCGTCGCCCTGATGGATTTCGACTGCGGTCGCAATCAGTCGATGACCGAGTGCTTCGAACAATTGCCAATCGCGTCGTTCGTTGGCGTCGGCCAGTGTGGAGCGGGATATCTTGCCGCGAATCCCGATATGGTAGAGCTTGGTGCGTTGAGAATTGAGACATGCCACCAGATCTCGCAATCCCTCCCGTCGGGTCAGTTGGGAATACGCGATGCAGAGAAAATGAGTCCAGGCCGTGAAGTGCTGAACGCCATGGTTCGAGGCATATCGATCGACGAGATGCTCGAAGTGGCTGAAGGGAATGAAATCCATCAATTGCGCGAATATCGAGCGGCCACGATTCATAACGTTGTCTCATTTGCCAGGGGAACTGACAAAGATACGGCGAAAAAATCGCGGGCGATTTCAAATCGTCGGAATCGGGGATCACGCCAAAACTCGCGTCATTGCTGGGTTTCAATCAAGTGAAGTCAAAAACGGCCGGACGAATGTGACGGGATGTATAAAAGCGGCATACGCGCTTCTTCCGGTGTGCGACAACCCTTCCT
>JBAXBD010001176.1:0-1384 GCA_037142165.1 Schlesneria sp.
GGCTGGACGACTCTGGTAATGAAACATTCCGTCCACACGCGCCGACGGATCAACTCGGACAAGCGACACTCAGTGAGCCTGTCACACTTCAATACCGTACGAGAGACGGTAGACAATTTCTGGTGACGTATGTTGGAGTCAACGTCGGCCAGCGACCCGGCGCACTCGAATTGTCTGAACCGCTCAGCGTGACGGATGACTTTGTGTGGACGTCGATCTATCGAAAAATCGCCCTGACTGCGATCGTCGTTCTGAGCACGATTGGTGCAACCCTGTTGCTAGGAATCTGGCTGGTCGGATGGCCGCTGAAACGGTTGATCGACAAAGCTCGTCGCGTCAGCACGGGTGATCTTTCGGAGCCAATCGAATTACGCAGTCGCGATGAACTTTCGGAACTGGCAGACACACTGAATCAGATGTGTCAAAGCTTGTCAGAGTCTGAGCAGCAAATTCGTCACGAAGCGGACGCAAGGATTGCTACCATCGAGCAACTGAGGCACTCGGATCGACTGCGCACTGTCGGACAGCTTGCCTCGGGAGTTGCTCATGAATTGGGGACACCGCTGAATGTTGTCACGGGTCGGGCATCGCTGATCTCATCGGGACGACTGGCGCCTGATGCGGTTGTCGAGAGCGCCCAGATCATCAAGTCACAAGCCGAACGCATGGCGGATATAATTCGTCAGCTCTTGGACTTTTCTCGCAGTGGTAAATCGCGCCGCATTCCGGTCGACCTGCAGATGATCGTTCGTGAATCGTCGAAGATTCTGAACCCGCTCAGTCGTAAACATGGAGTCGAGTTGATCATCAATGAATCCCCGGAACCGATGTCGGCCTGTGTCGATCCGGGACAGATTCAACAGGTTTTGACGAACCTTGTGATGAATGCGATCCAGGCGACGCCGGCTGGCGGCCGAGTGACCATGGGAGTCTCACGCGAACATCTCCAGTCCCCACCCACCGACACGGCGGCCCAGGACTATTATTGTCTGTCGGTCGAAGATACCGGTCATGGAATCCCGGACGAGATTCTTAACCGACTGTTTGAACCCTTTGTCACTACGAAGGATGTCGGGCAGGGGACGGGACTGGGACTCTCGATCGCATATGGTATTGTTCAGGAACATGGCGGTTGGATCGACGTCAAATCGAAGCTCGGCCAAGGAAGCCATTTTCGGGTTTACCTTCCGGAAGGGAAACAACCATGCCAGGACGAGTCCTGATCGTTGAAGATGATCAAAGCATGTGTGAGCTGATTGAAGCAGATCTCGCATGTCGCGATATTCAGTCGGAATGGAGGACATCGGCAGCAGAAGCGCTGCTGGTCATTCAGGATGGTCAATTCGATGTGATTCTGACTGACCTGCAGATGCCCGGGCTGAAT
>JBAXBD010001177.1:0-1383 GCA_037142165.1 Schlesneria sp.
TAATTGCACGGGCTGAAGCCCATGCTACGAATTGATTTGCTCGGCTCGGTATCAGTCGCGTAAACTTGATAGACCGAGTTCGCTAGAAACACGATCAAGTGCACGCGAAAAGCGTCTTCTGAGTGCTTCTGACGGTTCTCCAAGGCCTGCCGAAATTTGTTCCCACGTCTGGCCATCGCGTCGCATGTCGGCAATTTGGCGTTCCTCTTTCGTCAGGTGATCAAAGAACTTTTCTAAAAACTCTTTGTTGGCTACGAACACGGAGGGAGTTTCATCCGTACCCGCCAGATCCAAGTCGTCGATATTTTGCTGATACAACCGGTGTGAGTCTCGTCGCTGTCGATTCTGTCCTCGCGTATAGTCTTTGATTTTGTTCCGGACCATGGTGGCGAGCAGGTTCAACAGGTCCTGGGGTGATTCAAGATCAAACTGACCAATAGCAACTCGAGCTAAGAAATTGGCGAGAATCGACTGGCAGACATCCGATGAATCAAACAGACTCCGCAATCGTGAGTTGTTGATTCGACCTCGGGCAATGATTCGAAGTTCCTGCTCGTATTGTTGAATCAATTCACGTACAGCCGTTTCATCGCCGCTTCGAATTCGCCGGATGAATTCTGCAAAATCATTGCTTCCGTCCATCTTGTCCACACCTTGTTCACTTTGCGAGCAATCATTTGTAGCGAGTGTTGAAGTCGCGCGTTTTGCGACATTTCCATATTTTTATCCACTTCATGTTGCCGAAACCGTATGAAATTGGCAATGATGACTGCTGGCGAGGTTGTCCGTTTCCGTAAATTGAAAATGGCTAGCCGCAACCCGTAGGAGCGGCATTAGTCATCGCTACACAATATTACGCGTCGGCTGGAAGCCGACGCTACAAAAACGGGCAACTGCTGTCGGGGTTGTCCGTTTTTTGTTGCCCACTTACGCCACTGGAATCCTTGATGTCAGAGAATCGTGAGGCCGGTTCGGACCGAATTGAGGACCTGCTGGAACGTCAGTTCCATGCATGGAAAAATGGCAAGCCACTGTTCATCGAAGAATTAATGGCTGATCAATCGCCAACTTTTTCTGAGAACGAACTGATGCAGTTGGTCTATTCCGAATTCACATTTCGAACTGAACACGGACAGACGGGTACATTCGAAGAGTATTTGAACCGGTTTCCCGATTTCTCCGGGCCGCTCAAGCGGCTGTTTGATATCCTTGAATTCCTCGCCGAGGATGAGGCAGGTCAGAGCCGAAGCGACAACACATCGACGAAGTCTCCGCCCGGGACATCGGGACAAGTCGATGACATGGCTGGGGATCATGATTCCGTTCGGGTACTAAGTGACACTTTGACCAACCAAGTCATTCCGCGTGCTGTAGCTGATTACG
>JBAXBD010001178.1:0-1380 GCA_037142165.1 Schlesneria sp.
AGTTCCGTGCTTCGTATGCAATTCGTGAGCCAGCTCGGCCATCAAATCGCCCCGACGAGCGACCAGCACAAGATGCATCCCTCGTGATGCTAGCTGACGCGCGAACTCTGCACCCAAGCCTGCCGAGGCTCCGGTTACAAGTGCCCACTGATCCGCCAATCGCTTCCACACGCTACAATTCCCGCATCTTGCGCTGTTCATGAGCAATTGAAACGGACTCAACTAAGGCAAAAACAAACGTATCAATTGCATCACAAACATCCTGTCCGCGATTTCGTCGAAGTCAACGGTCAAATCTTCCTGCCACAAAGACCGCCAACGTTTTCCAGTACAAATGGATTACACTTTTGACAATTGATCGAATTGTGGATAAACGACCCGATACAAAGAAGGCGAAAAATGAAGCCAGACTCGAATTGAACCAGCACCTCAGGTCATCGAAAACACCCAAATTCTCGAAGGACTGAACTCGCTGTTGTGAGATGCTAACACAATCAACCTTTCCAAAAAAGTCAGCCCGCTGCGGGTGGACAACGCCGCGACATCGATCTGCATATCTCGTAACGGAATCCTGAACATGAATGAATCGGCCACGGCCACCGCAGCGAAACGACCAGCTGTTTTTCTCGACCGCGATGGAACGGTGAATGTCGAGGTTCATTATTTGTCTCAGCCGGAGCAGATCGAACTGCTTCCTACTGTTTCGGAAACGATTTCCAGGCTCAATTCTCGTGGCATTCCAGTCGTGATCGTCACAAACCAGGCTGGCGTTGCTCGCGGGTATTTTCCCGAAAACCGCCTGACTGCGATTCATGATCATTTGCGCCGAATCCTGGCAGAAAAAAACGCTTTCATCGATGGAATTTACTACTGCCCACATCATCCCAGCGCGGGTTTGGGCGAGTATCGGAAGGTTTGCGACTGTCGCAAACCAATGCCGGGTATGCTGAATCGAGCTGCGAGTGAACTCGCAATTGATCTGACAGATTCCTTGTTGATTGGCGATCGAGAGAGTGACCTGCAAGCGGGTGCGAATGCCGGATGTCGAACGGCGCTCGTCACAACGGGCTATGGCGTGGAAACCAGTGCCGCGATCGATCTGAAATCAGTCAGAGGAATCGGCATCTTTCCAACAGTTGCAGATGCCGTCACTGAGTGGTTGAATCAATCGAACGGTGAAGCGAACTTGACGTCATCACGTTGACGCGTTCGATGAGGGCGACGATGCTACGCATAAAGATATTGGATTCAACTCAAGAACAACTATGACATACGTTTCGATTACAACCGGCGCCCGACTCCATTTCGGCCCCCTCTCGGTTTCGGCCCCAGCGGGAGGTCGATTTGGCGGTGTTGGCCTCATGATCGATTTTCCGCGAA
>JBAXBD010001179.1:0-1380 GCA_037142165.1 Schlesneria sp.
GACTCTTATTGGCCAATTTTGAAATTTGAACGCCCGACCCCCTCTTCGAAACCACACGTCCGCAGGGGCGGCCAGGAGTGTTTTCGTTCTGCCAATGACTTCACGTCTCGCCCCTCCCGAAGCAAAACCAAATCAACTACCAGCGTCATCGCCGGTCACTTCGCCCATCTGCTTCAGCTTGCGATATAATGTCTTTCGATCAAACCCCAAAATCTGAGCCGTCAGCGTCCGGTTTCCACGAGTCACCTTCAGCACATGCTGAATGTACCGTCGTTCGACCTCTTCCATCTTGAGCAATTCAGACGGATTGTCCCCCCCGAGTTCCAATTGAGTCCCTCGATAATTCCGGATCTTGTCCGGCAGATCATCAACTGCGATCCGGTCAAACCGGGTCAGCGCCACTGCCCGTTCAATGGCATTCCTTAATTCGCGCACGTTGCCCGGCCATTCGTAATCCAGCAGCTTCTGAGCGGTCGCGTCCGACAGGCCAACAATCTTCTTGCCATTTCGCGACGCAAAATCTTCAAGATAGTGCTGAGCCAACAGCAACACATCCGTCCCGCGAGATCGAAGCGGCGGCAATTTGATCTGGATCACATTGACGCGAAAATAAAGATCTTCACGAAACCGCTTCTCTTCAACCGCTGTTTCCAGATCGCGATTTGTCGCAGCGATCAACCGAACATCAAAAGGGACTTCCTTGTCGCTGCCAACAGGACGAACCGTCCTTTCTTCCAGGGCACGCAGCAATTTCGGTTGTAGCGAAAGAGGGAATTCCCCCAGCTCATCTAGAAACAAAGTTCCGCCGTCCGCTTGCAGGAACAGCCCACGCTGGTCGGAAACCGCGTCCGTAAAGGACCCGCGCTTATGTCCGAACAGTTCGCTTTCCAATAACGACTCGGGAAGAGCCGAACAGTTGATCGCGACAAACGGTTTGGTTCGCCTGCGACTTTGTTCGTGAAGTGCTTTGGCGACCAGTTCCTTCCCTGTACCGCTTTCTCCGGTAATCAGGACTGATGTGTCGGTTTCAGCAATGCGACGAAGGTCGTCAAACAGGCGCCTCATTGCGGGACTTTCGCCCAATAGCTGCGAAAATCGATTCGCCTGATGCACGCGATCGCTCAGCAGCCGAACTTGTTCCGAGAGCGACCGATGCTGAATTGCTCGTTCCAGTCGAATGGCCAGCAGATCCAGTTCCACCGGTTTGCTGACAAAGTCATAAGCGCCGGCTCGCATCGCTGCGACAGCGGTTTCCAGACTGCCGAATGCCGTCATGACAACCACCGGGATGTCTGGCCGATTCGCGACGATCCGTTCACACAGTGCCAGTCCATTCAGCCCGGGCATCTGCAGGTCAGTCAGAATCACATCGAATTGACC
>JBAXBD010001180.1:0-1376 GCA_037142165.1 Schlesneria sp.
GCCTCCCAGTCAGTCGAAATTCCTTTGAACTGGCTGATGTTATCGCCGTTCACGCCGCGCCACTGAGGCCAATCCTGTGATGTCTTCGGCTCAGCGGCCCCGACCTGGGGTAGAATCATTGAGCAGACAGCAACTGCCAAAACGCCGAACACAACAGACAGCCGAGGCATCAGAAATCTCCTGAAACGAAAAAGTATCCCTACCCACGGGCTCAAAACACCTCAATCCTGAGAATCAGGATTGAGGGGGGAAAATCCATAATGGATCGACCAGAGAGCCGACGGCGACTCACTTGAGCCAAAGCGACGTCATCAAAACAGTGAGCCCGTTGGGACTCGAACCCAAGACCTACGGATTAAAAGTCCGTTGCTCTACCAACTGAGCTACGAGCTCAGACTTCACTGCATTGCCAGTTGTATCGAGCAAGGACGAATCACGCCTCCCTCAGATGCCTTAAAAAAGGCCTGTTATCTCAGTATAGTATCCAGTTTCCCGGATCACAAACTAAACCGAGCAGGATACCAACCGGACCAACCAACCCGGTCTTTTCCATCAAAACGCTCGAATCGCCCCGAATTCTCGTCATTCTTATCGCATACGTCAAGCGTCTCGCCTGCATCCTGATTTTACGATTGGGGCGTGCCGAATTTCTGCGTGAATCAGGGAAATTAACAGTTTTCAGAAAGTATCGGCCAGGAACAATACCTCATTCTGCCCAAGTCTTAAACCAATCGGAAGAGAAATTTGATGCGTTTCATTGATTGGAATGGGTTAAAACAGCCTGGCCGAATCGAGAAATCCTTCGATCGCGATCGGTGTTAAGGTCAGGAAGAACTGCGCCCAACAAGCCAGGTCAACGCGCGAACGATATACCTATTCTGAATCCGTCATCCGACGCGCATCAACCGGCTTTGCCGGCTGTGACGTGCGAACTGGTAATAAATCACGCCCGCCCCAATCAGGGCGAGGACCCAGGCCAGCTTGTCCCATTGGTCGATCAATGTTCCGACGAGTGCGATGACGTAGGTTGCGATCAACAATCCGGGGGTAAACGGATAACCCCATGTTTTGTAGGGACGTTCGGCGTCTGGCCTTCGCACTCGCAACACGTAGACGGCGCCGACGGCAGGCTGTAGAAGATCAGTCCTGCACAAATGACGGCGTCGGTAATGAGATCGAAGACGTCTTTGGGAGTCGGACTGAAGGAATAAAACGCGATGATCAGAATCGATGTCCAGATTCCTTGAATCAGGATGGAATTCGCAGGAGTGTGAAAACTTGGATGGACCTTTTGGATGAAGTGCGGAACCAACCCGTCACGCGACGCTGCGAAATAGATTCTTGGTCCAGCAATCAGGTTGGAATTGGCCGCTCCG
>JBAXBD010001181.1:0-1375 GCA_037142165.1 Schlesneria sp.
GGATTGAATACGTCCTGTATGAGCGACCGCGTTTAAACAGGATTTCACCTTGCGCAATCGTTTCGCTGCCCGCACTCTTCGGAGATCGGGATCAGGTTCTGGCCAGCCTTGTGAGACCAGCCAGACTCGCCCAGCAAGGTGGTCCCAGGCTATAACCCAATCGTACAAGCCGATGGCCATCACGGGGAGCTGGAATTCATCGTGTTTTGCGGACGGAATTCGTTCCCAGGATTGGCCAAGTTCATAGCCGAGTAAACCCGCGATCCCGCCCTGAAACGGGGGAAGGTCGGGTACGCGATCAACTCGACATCGTTCCCATTCTTTGCGGGCATTTGTGAATGGGTCGTATCCAAATAATGGACTGTTCATTTGCCATTTGGCAACTGGATCGGCGGTCAGGAAAGAGTAACGACCGACGGGATTCCTGGTGAGGGCGCTTTCAAATACCAAAAGATTGGACCAGTTTGAAAACGCTTTCACCGCCGTCATCACATCGAGGGAAGTCGGAAGTTCTTCGATGAGCGGCAACGTTGATCCGTGTCTGGCAAGTGAGGATTTCTCTGGCGTGGTTTTTTCAGGGTTCGTCATATTGAAGACTTCTTCCGGCCCGAGACGCCAAGAGGTTTCTCAATGCGACATCGTCATCAATCCCGCCTTTGGGGCTTTTCAAACGATTGCCATAAAAACCTGAAAAATGGGCATGTTGAGAAACGAGAATTCTCGTGCAAAGGCCCGATGCCCACCCCCTTAAGTGGGGTGGGGTTTCGGTCCAATTTCACGAAATTGAATTAACCTGCTTCGGACATTGCTGGGGTCTTCAACTCCTCGTTAATCAATCTCAGCGTTTCGTCGAGTTCAGGTCGGAACAGGTCACCGATCAGCAAGTCGGTGATATCTCCTTTTCGATGTGGGTGCTTTGCCACAAATTTTCCGAAACTGATCCCCGCGTAATAGGCACAAACCAATGATCGCATACGTTCCATGCCTCGAACATAATCCGCTTCCCATTTGCCTAATTGTGCGGCGGAGGTGTCACCTTTGGCAAGTCCTTCACACACGGCGTCGGCAGCCAACTCGCCCGACTTCAGAGCGAGCAAGACACCGGACGAATACAGCGGGTCGAGAAATCCGAATGCGTCCCCGACCATGACCCAGCCATCACCTGCCGCTCGGCGTGAACGATAGGAATATTCCTTGGCAGCACGGTAAGGGGCGACTCGTTTGCCGATACTGATCCGCTGCTTGACGGCGGGGCACTTTTCGACTTCTTCGTGATAGATCGTTTCGAAATCTTTACTTTCACGATTCTTGAACAGGTAGGTGTGATCGGCGACGGCACCAACACTGACGATGTTGTCGTGCAGTGGGATATACC
>JBAXBD010001182.1:0-1368 GCA_037142165.1 Schlesneria sp.
TGGTCACACGGAACGTTCCACTCCGTCAGGAAATAGATCGCCCAGCGATACATTCCCATCGGTCCCACCGGCAGGATCATCGCCGCTTGCTGATTGGCATCGCGAGCCTGTTTGATGGTTAATGCAATCTCGTGACCCAGCATCATGTCAAAGTCGGAAAGACTGGCACATGGGATGGGCTGAAAATTCTTGTGCCATGACTTTTGCCGGACCGTAATTGTCGCTGGATCCGGGTCGATGCAGGCATCGATCTTCTCCAGATCCCATCCAGCCGGGAAAAAGCCTTCCATCAACGAACCAGGCAGCGTCGTAAGCAAATCCATTAACAAGACTCCCAAAATGGCAAACCAGTGATTTCCACGAAAAACAAGGTCGATCGGTATTGTGATTGTAAACCAATACCGCGATGGTCGCGAACAGGACAGAAAATCGGGCAAATGAATGACGTTCGCCATACGATGCTGGCTTGCACTCGGCGGGTGGGGTCTTTACCGTGACGCTTGCCGCGACACTCTTCTGGAAATTGATGAATGGCCAAGCAGACTGCCTCAGAAAAAAACTCGCGCAGCGAAAAAAGTTCGACCGCTGCGAATGATACTGCCAACTTAGAACAGGCTCTGACCTTTGAGCAGGCGATGTCTGAACTGCAGCAGATCGTGAATGATCTGGAAGATAACTCGCTGGGACTGGAAGCATCCCTGGCCCAGTTCGAACGGGGGATCGGGCTGCTTCGTAACTGCCATTCGTTTCTGGAACAGGCTGAGCAGAAGATTGAGATCCTGGTCAATTTCAAAGCGAATGGCGAACCGACGACCGCTCCATTCGATGCCACACCAACCGCCGGTACCAATGATCCGAAGACGCTTTTCTAACGAGGTAATCCCTTGAGTCACGGCTCGGTACCGGAATTGTGGAGTCGAACGGAACTCGCCAACTGGCAGGGAACCGCACTGGCTGAATTACTGAAAGCGGTTGTCCCTGCGAACCCGTTCTGGACACGAAAACTGGCTGACGCGGGAGTGGATGTCGGCTCGATTCACTCACCCGATGACCTGCAGTTGCTGCCGTTCACAACCAAGGCAGAGCTTGTCGAAGACCAGTTGGCTCATTCACCATACGGTACGAATCTGACATTTCCTGTCATTGATTACTCTCGCTTACATCAAACAAGCGGAACAACGACGGGTCGGCCGCTGCGGTGGCTGGATACTCCAGCCAGTTGGAATTGGATGCTCGACTGCTGGTCGACGATCTATCGATTGCTCGGCCTGCGTCGAGACGATCGGTTATGCTTTCCCTTTTCGTTCGGTCCATTTCTTGGCTTTTGGGCTGGGTTTGAAGGGGCGGCTCGACAAGGCAACCTTTGCC
>JBAXBD010001183.1:0-1363 GCA_037142165.1 Schlesneria sp.
GTCGCAAATCGAGTCGTTCGTGATCACAAGCCAGAAGATAAGCTTGTCGTCGAGCCAATCGAGCTGGAACTTGGCTTTCGGTTAATCAAACTTGCTGACCCGGATGCCGGTGGCGACTTGATGGAACGGGTGACTCAACTTCGAAATCGGATTGCCGCCGAATTGGGGATAATTCTCCCTAAAGTCAAGATTCGCGATAGTCTGCGACTGAAAGATACCGGTTATCGGATTAAGTTTCGTGATGTCGCGGTTGCCACTGGCGAACTGCGTATGGATGCACTTCTGGCAATCGACAACGGTCTGGTCAGTGGTGAATTGCCAGGCGAAAGTTTTGTCGAACCATCCAGCGGTCGCCCCGCACAATGGATCGAACCATCACTTGCCGAGCACGCAAAATCCCTGGGCTACAAGGTTGTTGAGCCAGTCGTCGCCTTGATGGCTCATTTGACCGAAATCGTTAAGTCGCATGCGGACGAACTGCTGACTCGACAACAAGTTCATCAATTGCTCGATAATTTAAAACAGACTTCGCCAAAAGTTATTGATGAACTTATCCCTGAACTTCTGAAACCATCGCAGGTGCATCAGATTCTGTGCAATCTACTGCGTGAGCAAGTTCCGATTCGAGACCTTGAAACAATCCTGGAAACGCTGGGTGACTACGCCGATCAGACGAAAGATGTCGCGATACTCACAGAATATGCACGACATTCACTCAGTCGTACGATTTGCCAGCAATACCGAGATGCTACGCGCACGATTCAGGCGATCACCCTCGATCCCGCCCTTGAAGACGTGATTTCAGGTGGATTTGAATTCGGCGAACGTGGGCTTACTGTGAGTTTGACGCCACAAGTGATTGACGGAGTCACTCATGAACTGTTACGCCAGTCGAAGAAGCTGGTGCGGGCAGGTCATCCCGCAGTTGTTGTTTGCTCGGCTCAGGTTCGTCCAGTCCTCAGGCATATCGTGCGTTCAAGTATGCCCAAGCTGGCGGTTCTCAGTCTTCAAGAAATTACACGAGATACATTTGTGCGACCAGCCAGTCAAATTCCGGTCAATGCGATTAAGATTCCTTCGAAGCGAGCAGAAGAAGCAAAACAGTATATGTCCCTTGCGGCAACGATGAATTAGTTCGAACAAGCGGCACCAATATCAGGCTCACGTTCCGTTTTTTGAGTTCCTACGATGAAACACAGAATTCACACTTTTCGAGCTGCCACAATGGACGAGGCGATGGAGCTGGTTCGCCGCGAACTCGGCGAAGAGGCCATCGTGGTGGAATCGAAGGAAATTGCCACTCGACGACTTCTTCCCTGGCCAGCGATTCGCCAGGAAATCGAAGTCAGTGCGCAACGGGCTT
>JBAXBD010001184.1:0-1360 GCA_037142165.1 Schlesneria sp.
CATCTGGATATCGCAGGCCCTGCGTTCGCGTCGTCCAACAAGCCGCACCGTGAAGCAGGCGCAACGGGCCATATGGTGAAAACGCTGGTTGAGTTGGCTCGTCGCTTTGGTACCTGAACCTCAAGTTGATTTCCGTGTCCATTCCGTTTTCCAAGTTTGTCTTTCCTGCGACAGTTATTGAACATGATCCGAATCGTCGACTATGGCATGGGTAACCTTCGCAGTGTCCAGAAGGCGTTTGAAAAGCTTGGTATCGCTGCCGAAATCGTGACGTCCCCTGACCAGATTGCCTCGGCAGAAAAGCTGGTGCTACCCGGGGTTGGCGCCTTTCGGGATGCAATTCACGAACTGGAGCGACTGGAACTGGTCGAGCCGATTCGCGAGCACATTCGAAAAGACAAGCCGTTTCTGGGGATCTGCCTGGGACTGCAATTGCTGTTCGATGTCAGCTTTGAAGATGGGGAATGGAAGGGTTTGGGAGTACTGGCTGGGGACGTCGTTCGCTTTCCGGCCATGCCTGATCTTAAAGTTCCGCATATGGGATGGAACAATCTCGAGCCGACGCATCCCTGTCGACTGCTCAATGAGATTCCCGCCGACGCCTCGGTCTATTTCGTTCACAGCTATTACGTCCGGCCGACAGATGAATCGGTCATCGCTGCACGGACTCAGTACGGAATTCCGTTCACATCAATGATCGAACGGGGCAATCTGTTTGCGACGCAGTTCCACCCGGAAAAGAGTCAAAAGGTGGGACTGAAGCTGCTGGAAAACTTTGCCACACGGTAACAAGGAACTGGATGAATGACCTCAGAACCTGCCTCGCGATCGATCTGGACGTGGTGGGTCTGTGGACTGCTGTTGTGTGCGAGCACGATCAACTATATGGATCGGCAGACGCTGTCGAATGTCGCGTCGAACATCAAGTCCGAATTCAAGATTGACAATGAGCAATACGGCAATCTTGAATTTGGCTTTGGTGTGGCCTTCGCTGCTGGATCTCTTCTCTTCGGGGCGATTGCGGATCGGACAAACGTCCGATGGCTCTATCCTATAGTATTGCTGCTCTGGTCATTGATGGGGTTTCTAACAGGTTTTGTGGAAACTTATCTGGGGTTGATGCTTTGCCGCGTGTTTCTTGGGTTATTCGAAGCAGGTCATTGGCCTTGCGCGTTGAAGACGACATATCGGCTCCTTCCTCCTGAAGACCGTGCCTTGGGGAATAGCGTCCTTCAAAGTGGTACGGCGATTGGGGCCATCGTGATTCCTCTAATCATGCTGGCAACATTGACCGATGCGCCTGGAAGCTGGCGCCCGGTCTTTCAGATCATCGCAGCCGTCGGTTCGATCTGGGCGGTTG
>JBAXBD010001185.1:0-1346 GCA_037142165.1 Schlesneria sp.
GAGGCTGGTTCTCGCACTTTCTGAGGATGCGGGAGTAGATCAACTGCATGCTTGTGGCGGAAACGCTCGTTGCACGACGTGCCGGGTTGAAGTACTTGCTGGAGATCCGTCAGAAATGACAATGGCCGAAAAGAATCTGCTGATCGCCAAGGGAATCAGCGGAGTCCGCTTAAGTTGCCAGATGCTGTGTGAGAACGACATCAGCGTTCGCTGCATCAGCAGGGTCCAGGGGAGCGGTCGGCCGAACCCAGGTTCGGTTCCTACACCAGACATTTCTCCGCCACCGGAATGGACGACGAAGGAAGCATAGACATCTTCGGTTTTGAAACTTGACTCATCGAGTCAAGTTTCAGTATTTCTTCCAAAGTGGCCATCATCGCTCCGTGTGATGACCATGCGTCGGAAATGATTCAAGCGTTGCCTCAACATCGGGACAAACACTGAGTTTGAATTCCTGTCTTGAGAACATGCGGATTGGAATTTGGCAGGTTCTCGAACAATGCTCATCACGCGGAGAGGTTGTCAGTTTTTGTAAGTCGAAAACGGCGTAGCACAAGCTGTAGCTGGGGCTTCCAGCCGCAGAGCAAAATGTACGGAGGCTGGAAGCCTCCGCTACAAAAGATGACAGCCTCGGAGCGATGATGGCTACTTTGGTCTGAGTCAAAGCCTCACTGGGATCTTCGGTGGAAGTGAATGCGAGGTTCCTCAATAAGAGCAGGCGGTGATTGCCCGCTTTTCTAGATTTCATTGATCGAGTTCGAATCAACTGTAAGGCGAGAGAAATTTCCATGCGATTTGTTGCAGCGATCATGTTGATCGGATATGGCGTGACAAACCTGACCCCGAATGCCACGGGCGAGGACTACATCCGTGACTTACAAACGGATGCGATCACGACCAACCGTGCAGACTTTGGCCATTGGGGTCACGACCCTGAAAATTACAAATTGTGGGGGACTCACTCGAATCGACTGATCCCCGTCTACACTTTCGGGACATTCGATCAGCCGGGCCAGATCGATTTGAAATCGTACTCAAGCCACAACAGCCCTTATCGAAACGAAGGTGAATTGCGACGAATCTACGGTCGTGTCCCCGCTGAAACGCTGAATGAAAATGCCGAATACTTCGACCAGACAAACCTGTTTCAAATTCAGCAGGCCGCGTTGAATGCGGGGAAAAAGTATATTTTTCTTGTGATTTTTGATGGAATGGATTGGCAAACGACCCGGGCGGCTGCGATTTATAAGAGCCAAAAAGTCGCCTACACGGAGGGGCGTGGAACCGGTTTGCATTTCCAGGATTACACAGCTGATGGAACGACTCAGTTCGGTTTCATGTGTACC
>JBAXBD010001186.1:0-1344 GCA_037142165.1 Schlesneria sp.
CGTCACGAAAACAGATTTTGGCAGCAGGTTGATCGCCAATTCCACTCACCAAAAACTCGTGCTATCAACTGGCATAGCACCAGAGTTTGTCGCAAAATCAGTTTTCGAAGGTGCGATCCGGAGAAAAAATGAACTGATCGTCGGTACCGATTCTCTGAGAATGATCTTGGCAAATCGATTTTTTCCGCGGTGGGTTGATCGACGTAAAGGGCATCAAGTACTGATGGGGACACGCCGATGAAATGGTTTGTCATCCGTGCAAAGTGGCTGGTTATTTCGATTGTGCGGACAGCGGAATTCACGCTGCCGCCTCGTTTGCTTTGGTGGTTTCTGATCCCTGGGGCTTGCTTTCTGACAATATGCCAGTGGCGGAAGCAGCGATCCGCCATTCAGCAATCAACGGAACGCGCCACATGTCTCCAATCCGTGATGTCAACCGCATGGTCAACAGGCCGATGGTTATCAGAAATCGACGCGAACGTCGCCCATTTCCATAACTGGTGGCCAGATCGTCTCGGAAACCCGCGCTGGCGACGATGCTTGGAAATTATGGGACAAGAGCATCTGGATCGCGCGCTGTTGTCAGGTCCAGTCGTGCTGGTGACTGTGCATTACGGCGACTTGCGACTTCTTCTCTATGCGCTGCGTAGCAGTAAGCTAACAGCGGCGTTTATGACACGGCTGAATTCTACAAACCGTTGTCCGGTCCGCAGGTGGATCGACAACTTGGCCGACGCTGCTAATGAAATGAGCGATATTCCCTCGGTTTTTGAGACAAACGAAATCGGCAAGGCGCACGACTACCTCGCTGGAGGGAAACGGATACTTGGCGTTGCCGTCGACGGATCATTGCGTCGAGCGGTATCGGTACGCGACGGAGGCTGGTAGATTTCCTTGGCCCCTGGAGCGCTTACGATGGCGCAATTGACATCTGCTCAGGTCATTCCCTGCATTATTTCGCGAGTCGGCGGCTTTCGCTATGCCATTAATTACAGCCCGCCGTTAGCATCCGACTTGCTTGTTGACAGTAGAGGCCACGAGGCGGCGATGAATTATGTTTGGTACGAATTGCGTTCGATAATCTGGAATCGAATAGAGCAATGTTTGCCTACACTGATCGCGCGATTTCGCCATAACGTCGAGCATGTCGTTGCTCTCGATGATGTAAGGGCTGAGTGCCCCAATTGATTGATTCGGCAACGCCTCATGAATTCAGCGTTGCGAGTTTT
The DNA here is from genome assembly GCA_037142165.1 of Schlesneria sp. Taxonomy (GTDB): domain Bacteria; phylum Planctomycetota; class Planctomycetia; order Planctomycetales; family Planctomycetaceae; genus Schlesneria. Next base: position 1,230 of record JBAXBD010001186.1, read on the forward strand.
CTTGCCCGACACCGACGACTTCAATCAGTTCTACCGGGGGATCGTTCCCCATTCCGAAATAGACTTTGACGGCGTAGGTTCGAATTCGGCCTTTCCAGGTATATGTATCTACTTT
>JBAXBD010001187.1:0-1343 GCA_037142165.1 Schlesneria sp.
ATCCCCATGGGTTGGCAGAGCGTGTAGCGACGGGATGTGTCTCTTTTCCAGAATTTTTGTCATACCACGCATATTGATCGAGACGTGCTTCGTCGTTACCAAACGAATACGCTGTCGAAGTCCCGGCCCGGCAGGCATATTCCCATTGGGCTTCTGTCGGCAGCATCAAACTGTCGTTTATCGAAATAACTCCTTCGTCACTCAGAAGTGCCGATAGCCGACCACAGAACGTTGAGGCATCATCCCACGAGACTTGTTCGACGGAGCGTTTCGCCCCTTTGAAATGACTCGGATCAGTCCCCACGACAGCTTTGTAAAGCTCTTGTGTGACAACCGTTTCCCCCAACCAGAATCCGTTTGTCAGTTTTACGCTGACGGAATTCTCGTTTTCGTTATGGCCGGGTTCACTGGTGGGCGATCCCATCGTGAATGAACCGGGCGGGCACCAGCGAAATGGAATTTCCAAACCGGACAATTGGATCGCAGTGCGTTCGCCCGCCTTCATTCCGGGGCGCAAAGCCACGTCCGGGCATAGCTTCTGAAACTTGAGGAAATCTGGACGACCGGGAAATAGACGTAATGCTTCTTGAACCGGATTGATCAGTTTTCGATATTCATGGTCCTTGACCAATCGGCGAATCTGCTCTTCCAATTCCACCAGCCGTTCGCGTCGTGTCACAGCCTCTTGATAGAGCTGCTGATTGCGAAGCTTGAGGGGAATTTCTTCGATCTCTTTGGCCGCTTCGGCATATTGGAACTGATCGAATAATCGTTGCCCCTTTTTGTTTTGCGCCGCCGCAAATGCTGTCGCTTTTTCCATTTCCTCGGCAAACGAATCCAGCGGTGCAGAAATCAGCGGCTGTGGAATCTTATTGTTTCCCGGCTTGGGCGATTTTTCATGATCGGGATCAGGCGTTTGCTGAATCTTGTCACGGAATGGACCAGCCTTCCCGCAGATACTCTCTAATTCTTCGAGCAGGATTATCGCGTTCTGAGGTCTGTCGTCGCGAGATTCAAAACACCAGACAAGCAATTCGGCTTCGCGATCCGACAAACCTCGGTCTTTTATCCGCTCCTGCCACTTCGTTCCCGTCGGAGCACCGAGATTCATGTTCCCCGTCAGCATCTGATACCAGATCACACCTAATGCATAGATGTCATCTGCCGTATGTGTTTTTTCCCCGTTCGCCTGCTCGGACGAAGCGTAAAGCGGAGTATGAGACCCCAGAAATGATGCCAGGGAACGTTGGCCAATCGTATGAGCCCGTCTCGTTCGATGGTCGATCTCGGCCTGAATCCCGCCAATCCCAAAATCGGCGATCTTGAATCGCTTGAATTGCGGA
>JBAXBD010001188.1:0-1340 GCA_037142165.1 Schlesneria sp.
GGGTCGAACTCGTTTCGAGCGTTTCAATCAACATCACAAACCAGGGCTGCGCAAACGGAGAGGTTTCCAACCAATGAATGTCTTCGCAGACGATCAGATCAAGCGACTGACAGTTTTCGAGAAATTCCGCCAATGACTGCCGTTGGTCGGCCAGTTGCATCAGTTCGCAGAGATCCTGGACCGACGCGTAAGCAAACTTCAAACAGGGATGCTTTCTCGTTAGTTCGGCAAGAGTCCATCGAGCAAGATGAGTTTTTCCAATCCCTGCGGCACCGTGAATCAGAGTGATCGAGCCCGAATCGGTCGCAACACCGCGACGGGCGTGCAGTCGCGTCACCGCCGCCTGGGCGAACTGGTTTTCATCCAGCGACAGATACGTATCGACACCACGAAGTGCCGATCGGCTTGCGGTGAGCAACTCGTCGAACATCGAGAACCGACCTTACAGGCAGTCAAGTTCGCAAGTGTCCATTTGCAGAGAGTCGTCCATGCCAACCGGGAGCAAACCCCCCAGCCGACTAAATGATACCGCCTCGACTTCAAGTTGTCGTGTCAGCAGGTTAGAGCAAGAAACGAGGAGTTTTGTTGGGGAAAAAAGTTCGGAGTCACGCTGCGCGACGAGATTCAGCCGTTTCCGATGCAACCTCATTCGCAACCAGCGGACGCTTATTGCGTCGAAAATGGTTAAGAAAATCGAGCACACCCGGCGCCAGCCATTTTGTGTTCCATAACAGGTGGGCCAATAATCCGACGATTGGCATTCGTTGATTGCGTCGGATCGCTTTCACGGCACTGCGGGCGACCGAGTCAATCGTCGCACACAGCCAGCGTGGTGGCTCGGGAACTGTTTTCCCCTCTTTGCCCGTCGCACATTGGCGGTAGAGGTTTGTCTGGACCGGTCCTGGACAAAGGGCTGTTACCCCAAGTCCTCGACGACCATATTCCGCTCGCAGGGATTCTGAAAATCCGATCAATCCGAACTTGCTCGTGTGATAAGCAGCAAAGCGCCCACCAGCGACAAGGCCCGAGATACTGCAGACATTCAGAATATGCGCCTCAGGTCGTTCGAGAAGTATTGGGAGAAGTTCTCGTGTGATCTGGATTGGCGCAAGCAGGTTGATTCCTATCAACCAGTCCCATTGAGCGGCGGTCATCTTATGAGTCGGCCCGTAATAGGCGACTCCTGCATTGTTCACAAGAATGTCGATCGTACCCCAGTGATTCAGTAATGACTCGACAGCGGCAGTGATTTCAGCGGATTGAGTCAGGTCGACTCGGGCTGTTGACGCGTTCACACCGAGCGAACGGATTTCTTCAGCGACTGCGATTAATCCAGATTC
>JBAXBD010001189.1:0-1330 GCA_037142165.1 Schlesneria sp.
CCGTTCGTGCCGTCGGCAGTAGTTCGGGGGGCATTTGATTCAGAAAAATTGTATGGCCGGGTCGTCCAAATTTGGGATGGCTGACAATGGCAGGTGCCAGGTAGCGATCGGCCAAGGCAAGTTTCAGCCACATTTCTTTCACGCGGTCTCCCCAACTGGCATCTTGAGCCAGGCTTCTTATGGCCATTTTTTCTTCCAGATCGACCAGCCCCGAAACGATCTGATCCCTCTGTTTGACCGAATGCGTCATGGGGCAGCGGGCGAGTGCCACCAGCCGATGGATGTCATCCACGGGGTCGGACGTTGGGGTCAATCGATCGCAGATCGCGTCAATCACTTTTCCATTAAACGTCGTAATCATGGCAAACAGACGGATCAACTCATCATCGAGTACTGGGGCACCAGTTGGAAATATCTCGGCAAGTTGAACTCGTAATGGATCAAGTTCCCTTTCAAACTCGTCAAGATTCAGGCTGCTGGCGTATCCATCAAAAACGGGTGGTCGGTCCGGTCCCGGCCCCATGTCGCCGAGTGTGAGTTGAAGCAGGCGAACGGCATCCAGTTTCAGCTCGACGGGATATTCTTTCTTCTTCAGCACAGAAATCGCGAGCGAAGGAATGACACTGCGGACTCGACGTGCGTTATCGTTTGATCGGACGAGCCAGCCAATTGCGTAGCTGATGACCGCCCTTGCCCCCAGTTTCGTGGCAGATTCAGAGACGGCGGGTAAGTACTTTTCTTCCATGCGAGCGACCACGGCTGCCGCCAGAGTTCGATTGAAGCGGTCGACTCCACCCAGGCGACGCGACAACCCGGGGACAATTTTCGGCCAGTCAAAGTCTGGCTGATTGAGAAATTGGCACATCTCCAAGGCAGATCGCGCAACGAGTGGACTCGGATCATCAAGATACGTTTGGATGATTGCAGCGTCGCAGGGATCAACCGCTGAACGTCCATAAGCCCAAATTCCGCGAGCACGAACTTCTGGCGAATCGCTTGATGCCAATCCCTTCAGCGTCTCTAAATTAATTCCCTGAAAAAGCTCGACCAGAACTTCAATGGCTCGAACACGTTTTGCAGCGGGCTCAGCCTGATTGTGAGCCGCTTCACGGAATGGAGTGGCACCGAGTTCCAAGGCTAACGGTTTCCATTTTGCTCGCGACCAACTGCTCAGAGGCTGATTTGCGGACAGGACTTGATCAAGTTTTTCGTTCGTTGTCAGAGGATTTGCTGTATTCGTCTGAGTGGCGTGTCCGGCGTCGCCGACGTAACGGATACGGTAGACACCCCCTCGTGTTCCGCGACCTCCGACACAGACATAAAGTGAGCC
>JBAXBD010001190.1:0-1325 GCA_037142165.1 Schlesneria sp.
TCCTTTTGCAGCTTGGCAATTGCCACCAGTAGCTCGTCGACCGGCTTCTTGGCCGTGGTGACTGCTGTCTCGGCGGTTCGCCAGGCCGCTTCTGCAGTGGCTAAGGTCGCGCGAGCTGCCTTGAAATCTGTTTGCGCCGTTTCCGCAAGCTTTCGTGACTCGTCCGAAACCGTTTTCAGACTCGCGTATTCCGTTGTAAGTCGCGGAATCTGTCCCGCAGCCGCCACCAATTGAGGTGCGAATTCTGTGGGAGGTTCGATCGAACGCTGGTACGCTCGAGTGAGTACGAGTTCCCGAAGAAGGCCTCGCATGTCATATTTCATCGCCACCAATTCGTTTGTGATCAGATCGAGAACTGCGGGATGAGTCGGAGGATTCAGTGGATGGTGCAGGTCGACAGGATGAACGAGTCCCCGTCCCATCATGTGACCCCATAATCGATTGGCAATATTCAAGTTAAACTGACGGTTTGCGCCATTCGTGGCGAGTTCCGCCAGTTTCGCGCGACGGCTGTACTTGGGAACCGGCCGCACACCTGGCAGCGGAGCCGCAACGTAGTCTTCTCCCTGACGAAATCGAGGCTCGTCTATTTCGTTCTCACCGGGAAGCTGCGGCCTGATATGACCAGCGTCCTGAGTGAATACCGATTTGTAGCTCGCTTCTCCGTCAGATTTTTCGCCCAAAAACGACTTCTTGGCCGCCTCATCGGCAAACACCACAGTTCGATTCACGAAGGCATAAAGACCGTAATAGTCTGTTTGCAGGTAGTGATCGACGAGTGGATGGTCGTGACATTGGGCGCACTGCAAATCCATTCCGAAGAAAATACGCCCGATGTCCCGGGCCATAATGTTCGGCTCCGCGTCCCGATCGAGAAAGAATTTTGCCGCTGGACGTAAAGTTGGGTCCACTCCGTCAGCGGAAAGAATTTCCCGAGCCAATTGGTCAAATGGAACATTATTCTGAAAAGCTGCCTGCAGGTACTTCTGCCATTCCGGAGTCGGCACATGCTTGTCTGGTCGCCGTTCCATCAGCATCACGTCGAAGACATTCGCCATGTGAACAGCATATCGAGGACTCGATAACAGCCGGTCGACAAGAATTTCTCGTTTGTTCGGCGACGCGTCAGCGAGAAACGCACGAGCTTCAGCCGCAGTGGGAATGACGCCGTGCAAATCGAGAGTCACTCGCCGCAAAAACTCCGCATCGCCTGCAACCGCAGCAAAAGGGCCAACAAGATCCGCTTCCAACACAGTATCGATTCGCACGGAAAGCGACTCAGCCGCCGGTAACACCGAAGCAGTGAGACAAAACAGCATCAGGCC
>JBAXBD010001191.1:0-1322 GCA_037142165.1 Schlesneria sp.
CAATAAGCCAATCTGCTCCACCTGAAAGTACAGGCCAATAATCTTCGCCAGTATTGAACTCCCCGGTCAGCTCGAAAGCGATTCCAGGGTCATCATTTCCGACCTCTGCAATTTTTGGTCGATTGAACAAAGGCTCGTCCGCAAGAAGTTCTACAGGAACATCCAAAAAGACGTTAGGCGGACGAAAACTTTCCACTTCCGACTGAAACTGGACGAGATCCTTTTCCGTCCACTTCTTCCGAAGTTTTGTCAATCGCACAACTGTGCCAATCTTTGGTTTCGCGCTGTTTTCGATGGACTTAAGTTCCACCGCCCCTGAGGCTTCGACATCGTCAAACGTAAGACAATTTTCAATTTGTTCCCAATCGATCGAAGCTTCAATACTCCTATAATCATTTTTGAATGCATCAGGATCGGGGTACGATGAGACGGTAATTAACTGAGCAAGCTTGTGAGCCGCTAGCCGTCCAATTCCCTTGGCTCCCGTGTATCGCCGCCTGAAACGAAACGATTTCCGATTTCCGGAATCCTTCATTCTTGAAGCGATTTTTAGAAAGCCGTCTCGGAATTGTTGCTCATTCATCCCAACGCCATCGTCGATCACAACGATTGTTCCACGCTTACTATCCGAAAGCAGCCTGCCATCGACAGTAACTCGTGTCGCGTCAGCGTCGTACGCATTTTTAATCAATTCGATTAAAGCAGTTGAATTTCGCCCTACAAGCAGTTCCCCGAGTTCTCGGAAGAGATGCGTATCGACGGTGAATTTCGCATTGGCCATCTTATGCCTCAAAACCCAGGCATCCTGCCAGTTTCAAAATCGAAGTGAGGTCCATCCCCCCTTGTATCTGACCTTTAGCGACCACGACTTTGCCAAGCGTCTTGCCGCCGATTCAAGTTCACGAGACGGAAAACTCGGAAAACGCGTACCAAATAAAGTTGTTTCGATTACTTACCATTGCGACTGCGGCCGATTCTCGACGAGCTCCTGAAACGCAGGGTACGTACTCCCCATTTTCGGCCCCCAGAGAGGATTACTTCAAACGCGTACCAAGAATGACTTTATGACCGTCGCCGATACTTTGCAACAGTGTTCGTTTGGTGCTCCGGCATCTCAACACGTTGAGTCCCGCCCCACGGCCGGCCTCATTCCGCGGTGGGTCTTAATTGTTGAAGGTTTGGATTCACACCATTGGCAGATTCGGAATCGGCCGCGTTTTCAACGTCAGGGATTGGGCGGTCACTTTTCAAGATTGCCCGATCACGAGATGCCAGCGAGAACCCCCGGACAAAGTTTTTTTGATTTCTTCGGGACGGACTGC
>JBAXBD010001192.1:0-1305 GCA_037142165.1 Schlesneria sp.
ATCCGCGCTCGGCCGTTGGTCGTCTTTGCGCTGTAAATCGGCCCCGGACGTCGATCTAGGGATTTCCTCTACAGCCGCCCGAGTTCTCGAAGATGTAGTTGGATTCAGATTGCTTGGAGCAACAGGCTCCGATTGCGTTGTCTCCACAAATTCAGAACGAATGTCCTGTGAGTCAAACATCGGAGCTGCGAGTTCTGCTTCAGTTTCTTCCTTCGCCGCAGGGGACTCATCTTGAACCTGGGAAGGACCTGCTTCGACAGGTCCAAGCCAGTCCTTGAGTGAAGGCATCAGATCCGTTTCCGGCGTCGTAATTCCAGCCAACGCGATGCTTTCGTCTTGCGAATGGCCGGCCAATTTCTCTGAACCAGTCACGTTCTCTGCAGCCGCACTCACTCCCTTTTCATTTTGAGCTATTGGTTCACGAACGGTTGTATCAACGGATTCAGCTTCGGACGTGCGAGCGATGGTCTTCTTGTCTGATTCAGGTGAAACCTGTCGCCTCGCGACGACGGGTTCCCTTTTCACAGTGCCATGGGACGATTCATCCGCACTCAGTGTCGCCTGCGAAACTTCAGCAGATTCCTTTTTCCCAGCTTGTGTTTGGGGTGCATCAGTTGCTGTAGCGCCGGATTTTGGCGTATGCAGGTCAACTGCTTTTTCGCTCGCCTCTCGTACGACCGCAGCATTTCCAAATGTCGATTGACGCAACATATCTTCAGATGAATGTATCAGCGTTCCGTTAGTTCCCGCAGCAGCAAACGCTTCGTTCCCGAAACCTGAGTGCATCGCCCCGATGCTCGTGAGTGGCTGCGGATTGTCATTCGCGATCGGGGCATGCGCGATAGGAATGTTTGCGTTCGCATCACCAAATGGCGTTTGCGCAAAGTCTTGTACGGCCGTGTTTTTCCCGGTCCATTGTTTCAGGGAACCTGCGGCTGGTTTACTGATTAACGAATTGCTTTCATCGATCGATGTGGGGCTGTTGTCGTTAGTCTCATCGGTCGGTGAAATGGGGCCGACATCGTTGGTCTCGTTGGGGGATGACGTCGCGTGAATCGGGTTTACCAGGTCAAGTATCGACGCGACATCGTTTGCTTCATCGCTGGTCGGATCGAGAACACGTTTTCGTCGTTGCGCAATAAGCTTTGCAACGCCTGCGGCTTGCTGAGCGGTAGGAATCTGCTGAACGCCCGCGTGATTACGAAATAACGAAGTCGCCTTCGCTTTGTCGTTTCGACTCACATCTCGCGGTGCGAATGTTTGCATCAACAACCCGCCTATTTTTCACTCGCAAAGTATTTACTG
>JBAXBD010001193.1:0-1302 GCA_037142165.1 Schlesneria sp.
CTTCGGAATCGATTGAGGTTCCGCGCAAGAATGTGTCCCGCTGATGGAACTGGCATTTCGCAGGAAGATACTGACATCCCAAGACCATGAAAAGCTGAAGTCCATGCTCGAAGAAATCTCGCGAATGCTCAGCGGCTTGATCAATAATTTGGAAACCAGGAATCATAAACCAGGTTAAACGGTCAAAAAACAACTCGGCGGACAATGGATTCGGCTCCTACCACGTTTTCTGCACCCAGACCAAATTGACACGAATGAATGCGCAAACGATTGACTTTCCAAATTGCAGAACCGAGATTAGCCCTGCGAAATCACTCGCTCCGACTCGTATCGATTCTATCTTGCGGTGACGGATTGTATGAATAAGAAAAAGAATCCCGTCCCCGCCGACTTTCCAAATCTCCTTAACGAGATCAAGACTCGGGTTCATATGAGCAAAAAGTCGTCATATTGAATGCGGCAAACCTTTGGCTACCGCTCATCGAACTGGCATTCCGCCGAAAGCTACTGGTGTCCCAAGACCACGAAAAGCTGAAGTCGATGCCGGAAGAAATCTCTCTAATGCTCAGCGGCCTGATCAATAATTTGGAAAACCAGGAAGTATGAATTTGGTTGAATTCGCCAAAACAGGTTCTTGCCCGTAACCGTCGTTCTGCGATATGCTATTCCCATGGACACAATTGCCACCCGTAACGTGAATCAGATACCGGCCGAAGAAAAGCGGACGCTAGAAAGTCTCTTAGGTTCGGCCTTGGAGCCAGAGCAGCACGTTCTGATTTTAACGTACACGCCAAGCCAATTGAGCAGCGATGAAACTCGGCAGGCCGCTCGCGCCCGCATTGCTGAGACGCTTGCGGTCAATCAAAAATTCGCTACCGTCGACGGGATTTGTGCGGCGGAAGCTGATGCTGCAATCGAAGAAGCCCTTTCTAACATTCGGCATTGTCGCTGATGCGAATCGTCCTCGATACAAACATCCTGGCACGCGCTGCCAACGGACCTCCCAGTCCTGCCGCCGAAGTTTTGCAACTGTCACTGGCACCTCCGCACATCCTCTGCGTCTCACCGTTCTTAATCTCTGAGCTTAGCCGCGTTTTACGCTATGAACGGGTCCGGCGAATTCACGGAATGTCGGATCAAGTTATCGATCAATTCCTGCAGGACCTGCAAACGGCCAGCCTGATGGTCGAACCCGATCCCGACGAGTCTGCGGGTGTCGTTGTCGCTGATCCGGACGATGATCAAATCGTAGCCACAGCAATTGCGGCGTCTGCGGATGTCCTTTGCACACTGGACCGCCAC
>JBAXBD010001194.1:0-1299 GCA_037142165.1 Schlesneria sp.
TTTGTACACAGTGAAAGCAGCAGACCGACAGCTCTGGTATCAGGTGGAAACCGGCCAGGCAATTGTCGCGCCGCTGGCTCGACTGGACAATTTGCTATTCGTCGCTTCCGAGGATTTCACGTTTTGTGCGGTTGACCCGCTCAGCCGGACTTACAAGTGGGAATTTACGTCTGGATTGCCAATTCGTAAAGGACCTGTCGCCATCGACAATGACCTTTATGTGCTTCCTGACCGCGGTGGAATGTATTGCCTCGACCCGAACTCAGGTGCTCGCCGTTGGTGGAAACCAGAATTGACCAATTTCGTCGCCGTGACTGGCGGTGCCGTTGCCGCTTCGGACGCCGATGGAAACCTCACAATGGTTTCCAGAAGCAGCGGTGAAACAATCGGATCGCTTCCGCTCCGCCGCTTTACCGTCCGAACCGTAAACGATCGTACTGACCGAATCTTTCTTGCAACGGAGAGCGGACTCGTTATTTGTCTCCGACAAATCGGCCATCCCTACCCGGTTTACCACCGATACCCTGACCGACTGCCTCTGCTGCCAGAAATCGAACCAGAAGACAGTAGTGAAGCTCCTGCGGAAACCGACGCGCAACCCGAACAATAGCATTAGACTTGCCTTTCGACGCTCACCCTTCGAAACGGCCGCTCATCTTTGAAATGTCGTTCGAACTAACCGTTGACAGAAGTAGTTCATTCGGGCGTAACCCTGCCAGTTTGACAGCAATTTACTGTAAGAGATGATCGAGACCGTTTCCGCCAAAATGGCGAAATACTCTCCAAGAAACAGTCTTAAAAGGATCTGCGTCGAATATCGTTCATCGAATGGCATCCTCCCGCGAGCGTTTTTAAGGATGGTACACTGTTTGCGTATCCTTTAAACGTTTCGTCTCGGTCTTTGACGAGCAAGGGGAATGACATGCCAGTCTTTCGTTGGGGACATTCTTGGGACCCGTTTCGCGACCTCGAGCGTGAGGTTGATCAATTACTTGCCAAAGTCTCGTTGTTTCACGGGATTCGATTCGGTCGCCAGTACCCTCCAATTAATGTCTATGAATTGGACAATGAATTCCTGCTGACAGCAGAACTTCCCGGGACGCGCCCGGAAGACTTGGAAGTTCTGATTTCAGGAGGAGTGTTGACGATTAAGGGGAAACGATTGGGTCCTGAGGGAATCTCCGACGATCGTTTTCGGCGGCAGGAACGTCCGCGCGGCGTTTGGCAAAGATCGCTGACCCTTCCGGACCATATTCAGGATGAGAAACTCGCTGCCGAGTTTACGAACGGTGTGCTGTG
>JBAXBD010001195.1:0-1290 GCA_037142165.1 Schlesneria sp.
AAGGGCAATCCTTCTACTAGATGCCCAAGTGCTTCCGGCTCGAAGCAGGTAATCGACGCATCGCACATTGAGGCATACGTCGCCCAATCGCCAGTATCAATCGAATTGAGCAACTTCCGACTCAAATCCAGCAGTTCCACTTCTGCAGACATCCGTCCGTTTCCTTCAATGATTTTTTCAGTATTTGCCGCCGCAATCTGGCTGGCGGCTCCGGTCAACATAGTGAACCGTCCGCAGCACCGAGACAAGCATACCGGGTAAAAAAACACGGGGAACGCTGAAGATTCCCGACGCCGGTTTGCTCTCCATTATCGTCAGCGAGTAGGCTAAAGCACTATTTCACGTCGCGCAATGGACTCCGGTGGAATTTTGCCTGTCTGAAGCGGAAACTCGACCCCTACAAGTTTTTTGGGACGATTTTCTTGCCCCGTACTGTTTCATTTTTTGATTGTTGGTGTCATCTTATTCGTACTCAGACGGAATGCCTTGATATACTTCGGGTCACTCACAAGATGACTCGAAATGGAAACGAACCGGTGACGTGAATACGACTCGGGAGAGAGTAGCGACATGAGCGCCTGTAATATGACAAAACCGTCGAATGAAGCGTTGGGGTGCCGACGTCGATTCAGTCAGTTTGTGTTTGTGTTGTGGTTCGGATTGAGTTGGGCAGGACTGGCGTCGTTTGCATCCGCGCTGGATGTGGCGGACTACAAATGGGGATTCAACGGTAAAGTTGCTCCGCACCGTTTCAATGTCCTCTCAGTGCTGCTTAACAATCCCACTCCTCAGCCCTACAACGGCGAGGTGCTGTTGAGGAAATCGCTGGGTGGTGCCGGAACCGTCGATGCGACACTTGTCGAATCGGTCACGTTATCTCCAAATTCGTCAAAGTGGATCCAGTTTTATCCGTACATCACCAGTGACGGCGGGTTTAGCAGCGAGAACTGGCGAATTTCGTACCGGGGAGGAACCTACGACTTGCCGGTCCCTCGGATCGCCAAATACCAGCGAATCGTACTCGATGATCCTAATGGAGTAATGGCCAAAGGTGGTTCAATCAAATTTCATCTGCCCGACAACCTGTTTCCACCGTTTGTGACTGCAACCGACGCTCTTCAGTTGGTTGCCCTCGATCACGTCCCTCGCTGGGAAGAAGCACGACGTCAGGCGTTTCTCGATTGGATCTACCTCGGCGGAACTGTTGTTATCCTGCAAGAGGCAAGTGGCAAATTTCCTGACTTCAATGGACCGATGAGCGTCCTCAAAACGCCACTCGAAGATCAGATG
>JBAXBD010001196.1:0-1287 GCA_037142165.1 Schlesneria sp.
GCGATTGGAACGCGTCACTCGCGTACCATCGCGATTCTGGAATAACCTGGAGACGCAATATCAGGACCGTAAGGCTCGCCTGGCGTCCAGTGCGACCGAGGCTGAGGATTTTGCGTGGCTCAAGTCGATACCAACCAAAGAGCTGATCAAGCGAAACGCGATTCCCAGTCACGGCAATCAGGTTGAATTGCTTGAGGCAACGTTGTCGTTTTTCGGTGTTGCCTCGGTTTCGGCATGGAAGTCCGGTTGGAGCAAACATCATATTGCTTTTCGAAAATCCGCCGGGACGGATGAATGTACCGGTGGAATTGCCGCGTGGGTCCGACTCGCCGAGCTAAGGGCCGCTCAAACTGACTGCAGTCCCTTCGACGCTGATCGGTTGAAATCGACACTGAAGAAAATCCGCGGATTGACGTTATTGGCTCCCGAGAAATTCGTTACCGAAATGCGCTCCCTTTTTGCTGAAGCCGGGGTCGCGCTGGTTCTTGTTCCCGAGATTCCCGGAAGTAAGGTCAGTGGTGCGGCGCGTTGGCTGAGCGATACCAAGGCGATGATCGCCGTGAATCTTCGAGGCAAAAGCAACGACAAGTTCTGGTTTACGCTGTTCCATGAAGTGGGGCATATTCTGAACGATCGCCGGGATGAAGTTTTTGTGGATGTGGATTATGGCGACGATCCACGCGAACATGCGGCCAACGAATTCGCCAGAGATGAATTGATTCCGCCAGCGCACTCGAAAGAACTGAAAAAACTCAAAAGTATCGCAACAGTACGTGCCTTTGCGCTTCGGATCGGAATTCATCCCGGGATTGTTGTAGGACGTCTCCAGTATGAAAAGATCGTGCCGTATACACACATGAATGATCTGAAAGCCCGGTTGCATTGGGCAGACGCTTGAGTCTCTAGTCGAGAAAATAAAAAGGGCCTTTCTTTATGGCGAAGCTCAAACCGTGGTATCACGTCGTGATGCCGCGTGAAGATTTACGCGACAATCGGGCTCTCGAAGCGTCTGAGTTTGCCGTTCATCTCGACCACATTCGCACGAAACGCGACACGGTTTCCAAGGACTACTCCGACCCCAAGCGTTTTTTCGAGCGAACGTATCTGACAGGCAGCCTGCTGGAACTTTCCTCGCAGATCGTTCGGCGATTGTCAGGAATTCAGCTAGAAACCTCAGCTGTCTTCAACATGGCGACCCAGTTCGGCGGCGGCAAATCGCACTCGCTGGCCACGCTGTTCCACCTTGCTTCCCACGGTGACGTTGCCAAGACATGGAAAGGTGTCGAC
>JBAXBD010001197.1:0-1287 GCA_037142165.1 Schlesneria sp.
GCTATAGGTGTCGCAAACGGCCGCTCCGGTACCACGGCTGCCGCTGTGGCTCATCAATGCGACGTAGTCACCGGGGTCCAGTCCAAGTTCCTCGTCTCGTTGCGAGAGCGTCAGAACTCCGAACTCGACAAAATGATTTCCCGAGCCGGATGTCCCCAGTTGCTTCCAGGCCCGGTCGCGATTCTCTCGCGTGACACGAGAAACCGTCCAGTCGGCATCCATCACATCGTGCTGTTGAGGTCGTTCGTGGACCGAACCGACACCGAATCGCGTCCCCTTTTCAATCGCACTTTTAAACCGATGAAAATTGTCGGTCAGTTGTGACGGGGGAATATCCAGCACGGACAACTTCATCCGACAGGCGATGTCGACACCGACTGCAAACGGAACGACGGCGTTGTCCAAAGCCAGCACGCCACCAATCGGCGAGCCGTAACCGACATGAGCGTCTGGCATCAACGCGGCAGCGGTAGCCATCGGAAGTGCACAGGCCTGGCGCATCTGTGCCCGGCAGGCATCGTCGATTTCCTCGCCCCAGACCTGGTAATCAATTGGTGCGGGTCGAGAGAAATTCGCGGCTTCCATCACCTCGCAGGCTAATCGACCGAAATGAGGATGAGCCGCGTAATCAGATGGAGAGGCAAGAACTTTTCCGATCAACTGTTTCACTTCCCTGCCTCGCAGTTCCTCCGCTTCGACTGCGAGCTGGATCCCTTCTATTGCCGCGCGAAGGCATTCTTCGGGAACGCCCAGCTTCCGTAATTGTGTTGTGTTCATTCGTTCGGGTTCCAATTTTTCACGTGAAGACACGGCTCGACGGTGACAGGTTACCGGAAATGCACATCATCCCAACACTGGGAATTCTTCAAAAAAGGAACGGATATTACGATGCATCAACGGTTGCCTCTCAATATGTGTCCGGCTAGTTTATTTCAAAGTCGTAAGTTTTTTGAAATCAGCGACACACAGGATGTACTTCAAATGTGGATAAGATTCCCCTCAACTCTGTCTCGTGGAACCTCCAAAGGCCAAGTATCGACTCGATTGATTGGAAAATTGAAGTGGCAATCCGTGGTCAACGTCGTATTGGCCTTGATCGGACTCACCTTGATGTCCGAAAGTATCGTTGCAGCCGAGCCAACTCATCATACGGGGAGTGAAGCGAGCCTGGTGCTTCCTGATCTGAATAGCGTCAAGTTTCTTTTTGGTCCTGTCGGCGGACGTGACTTGCTGTGGCTGGGGCTGGTGGTCTCGATCGCCGGGATCCTATTTGGTCTCGTCGTTTCT
>JBAXBD010001198.1:0-1271 GCA_037142165.1 Schlesneria sp.
TTTGAGCCGCTGCCGCGAGTATTGCTGCGTCCCAGTTGCTGATCCGAAATCGATAAGCCAACTCCAAAGTCGTTACGAATTTGTCCAATCCCAGATTCGCGACCCGGAATTGCATCCAAGCCGAACACCATTTTGCGGCTTCGGAAGGTGTGAGATTTAACTTTCTCGGGCTGATCGCGTTGGCGTAGAATTCCTGCAGTAGCTGAAACGAAATGCAGGCGGATACAGCTTTGATCAATCGTCGCGCACAATCCGTTTTCGGAGCGTCCTCCAGACGACCGCTGGCGGCGTAAAGCAGCACATTGGTGTCAACGAAAGCGATCGAGCCGTTCGGCATACAGTTCCGCTCGCGGGAAAGGCCCGGCGCTCCCCTCTTTATCCCGGTCGCGCGCATCGGCTTCAGCAAACACCTGTTCCAGACGGACTTGCAGAGCGTCCCGGTCGTCTTGTCCCGCCCACTGCGTCAGGAAATGCTGAACGACACGACTCAACAACGTGTCTTCAGTAGCAGCTTTCTGCCGAGCGAGCCGGTAGACTGAATCATCGACAGAGATTGTGATCTTCTTCATCAGTGCAAAGTATCTGTGAAACTGCGTGGCGACAAGCATTTTCATCTGGAGACTGGCGCAGGGCCACCCCAAGTCGGGAAAAATCAAAGGCGAAGGGAGCCGAGCAGGATATTCGGTTTCTTATGTCAGTAGTTTTTTGCATAGGCTCGACGCTCGCGGACACGCGTTCTGCCGTCACGTCAGTGGACATGCAGGTAGTGATCAAAGACACTCGCGATCGCTGCAAAATTCATTGTAAAATGCCATCGCGGCGACATTGTGATATTCGCGATGGCCTGAAAACGGTCTGCGATCGCGGATATCAACAATTATTTGGCATTATCCGTGATCAATCGCGGATAATAATTAGTTCGGCTAAAGAGGTGACAATTCGAAATGGCCATCATGCCCATTGAAATTGCGTGCTCGGGAGGCATTTCGCCCGAGTCACTTCGTGAAATTGTTGATCGTGCGAACGAATCACAATCCGAATTCGCTTTCATCCTTCTCGACGATGCGTCGTCTCGCGATCTCCGTCAGCACGCGTACCGGCGCGTCGTCGCCGACGAGTATCTCAACATCATGCAGTCCTTCCGCGACAGCCTTCGCGGATTCCATCCGTTTCTGATTTCATTCATTGACTCAGACGTGGACGGTAGTCGCTTCTCCAACCTCTTCGGAAGTCATCGAGCCGACGCTGGATTGGCTGTCGCGACTACTGCC
>JBAXBD010001199.1:0-1268 GCA_037142165.1 Schlesneria sp.
AACATGAATCGGATGGTCTTGCTGCAAAGACCATCCGATCTTCATGGTTTCTAAATCTGACTGAATCGATGCGGAAACAGAAATGCTATGTTTGGCGTTCTGTTACTTTTTGAACATCGAGTCTTTCGCGTCGCCTCGGGACAGAAGATACGCCAGCAGGTCGAGCACTTCGTTTTCGTTCAGCGGCTTGAGCAAATCCTTGGGCATCAACGAGACCGAAGAGAGCTGCTTGGATTCGATTTCGTCATTCTTTAATGTCACGAGCTTCGTCGAATCTTCAGGGTCAATCAGCAACGTAATCGAATCAGCGGTCGCCGATACAACACGGCCTGAGTATGTTTTCCCTGCTTTGGTTTCGACGAGCGTGGTCTTGTACTGGTCCGACACCACCTTGCTCGGATCAATGATCGATTCCGCTAAATCCTTGAACGTGAATCGTCCGGCGGCTTGTGTCAGGTCATGCCCTGTTGAACCACCGTCACCCCCGAATCGATGGCAGACGACGCATCGGGCTGCTTTATACATTTTTTCGCCGTTCTTGAAGTCACGGCCTTTCATCTGTGTTGCCGACAGTGCAACCAGTTCATCGAGCGTATAGTCCTTGCCAGGTCCGGCTGGCTTGGGTAATTCTGGTGCCTTGTAAGCTTTTCGAACGCCAGATGCTTCGAGAACGACCCGTTCGTTCTCGGGAATCGATTCGAAAGCCGCGTTCTCTATGTTCGTGAGAAATTTCTGATAGCTGGCTCCACCCGCCCAGGAATGAGCCTTTTCGAACCACGAAAAGTAAGTCTTACGATCCGCCATTGACCAAGCCGGTGTCGTTGTCTGCAGCCCGACAACCCCTGTCGTCCGAGTTTCGGTTCGATAGGATTGTTTCAGGTTTTTGAGAACGAAGGCATAGTGATACTGCTGTAAATCAGGCTGGTTGGCCATCATGACTTCGATCGACTTACCGAACTGCTTATTTCGTGAAGCAACGTCACCGAAGTCTGACTTCTGGATGACCCGGTCTTTTGCGAGCAGCGGAACGATCTTGCTGGTTGCACCCGGAGAGTTAACTAAGACCATGAGCGTGGCAATTTCTCGATTCAATGAATCGAACGGCGTTGGAAAGACGGCATCCAAACGGGCACCAAGTTTCGCCTTTGCTGCAATAACGTGCTCTGACTTTTCATCGCTCGGGTGACTCAGCCGGATGAACGCCAGTTGCAAAGCTCGTAACATTCCGAGTTGTTGAGGCTGGCTCAGAGAGAACACATCTAAATCAC
>JBAXBD010001200.1:0-1268 GCA_037142165.1 Schlesneria sp.
GCCCGTGGCCACGGCATTCTGTCCCGCTTCCAACGTCTGCCCTGTTCCACTTGTGGCGGTCGCTTCCCATCGCGAGGGGCAACCGCTGCTGCAGATTTTTGACGGAGAAACAGGGTCTCCATTGAGGTGGTGTGAAGCTCACACAGAACGGATTCGCTCGCTTGGTTTTTCCGAAGATGGTCGCATGCTGATCTCCGTCGCGGGTGATCGGACCGTCGCAGTCTGGACCGTCACCGATCTTGTTGAGCGAGTCTTGAAGAAGCGGGGACGAATTCCCGATCTGGTCGTCAAAGCTCGACAGAATCAATTAGTCGTGATCGACCCCGGAACTTCATCCCTTCAGAAGAACGACGTCGTTTCGAGTCTGCACAGTCAGGACAAAGCCGTCGTACCAAAAACGTCAAAAGAGTTTTATCGTTTTATTCTCGACTGTCAGCCAGGAGACCAGGTCGACGTGACCGTTCGCCGCAATGGCGCCGGTCAAGTCGTCGAGTGCCTGATTGATCAGGCGATTGACGAATCGAAGCCGCTTTTTTCGCTGTTCGTTTCCCCTTCGGCCCGTGAGAACGAATGGGATTGGATTGGCTGGCACCCGTTAGGGAACTTCGATTTTCGAGGTGACGGTGTCGAACGTCAGTTAGGCTGGCACTTCAACACGGGTGATCCGCTGCACCCTGCATCCTTCGCAACGGTCGGCGAGTATCGGGACAAATTTGTACGGCCCGATTTACTTCAATCACTGCTGACGAAACAGAAATTGGAAGTCGCTGTCGTTCCCGCTGTGACCCCTCAGATTCAACTTTCATTCCGCAATAAAACGAATGATCAAGCGACCGACAGTGTCGAAGCCGGGCGCCTGATCATCAAATCTCGAGATGTCTTGCTGGTGGCAGAAGTGAAGGGAATCCCCGATCGTCGAATCAGCGGAATGAATGTCAAAGTCGATACGGAATTCACGAAAGCTTTCAGCCAGGAAGCCCACGGGGAATGGATCGCGGATCTGTCGGATTTCGATTGGAAGCGAGGTTCACATCAATTCGAAGTCAAACTTTCGACACCGGACGGCGAATTCGTGCGGGCTGAGTCAGTCCCTTTTCAACCACGTCCCACCTCCATTCGATGGAAACAAACCTGGGAGAAGGCTGTCACGACCGAAACCGTGAACGTCCTGGCCGAAGTGACACCAACCGGCGAACCTCTTCATGTGGAGCTCAAGGTTTATCCGCCGGAGAAGGGTGCGAGAAAGATCAAAGAGTGGAATTTTAAGG
>JBAXBD010001201.1:0-1265 GCA_037142165.1 Schlesneria sp.
GTGGGCAGTGGCGTGGCGCGAACGAAGTCCTGGTTCGGAGTGAAGGTGCCGCCGACATTGTCCCCTCTGTTGATTTCCGATGCCGCAATCGTATTGGAGGTTCCGTCGATGATGTCACGAATACCGAGTGAAACATGCAGGTGGAACGGACCAACAACACTGCCGTTCGTGAGACTTCCGTCCCAGCCGAGATTTGGCCCCGTACTCCAGACGAATGTATTCTGACCAGGCGCGACACCAGGAGGATTGGGGTCCGACGGGCAGATGAAAGTCGCAATCGGGGTATCGCCAGGACCAGCGGGAGTTGCACTTCGATTGGGCGATTGGTACGAGTACATGTTGAGGTTGTACTGATTGTACACGGCCGCCTGATCGATGTATGGCAACAGCAACGTGTGAACGCTATTTCCACCCCATTCACTACCGTTACTGCCAGGCGCCGCCTGCGTACCGTATGTCTGCTGTGGAAACACTTTGTGAGTGTCATGATAATTGTGCAAGGCGAGACCAAGCTGCTTGAGCTGATTCTTGCACTGCGTCCGTCGTGCCGCTTCTCGTGCCTGCTGAACAGCAGGAAGAAGCAATGCGATCAGAACTGCGATGATGGCAATGACCACCAGCAATTCGATCAATGTGAAACCTCGTCGTCGAAACACCATTCTAATTCTCCCAAATTCTTCAGAAAACCGAACAAAAAATGAAAGCGGGTTCGGAAACCCGCTCGGCCACGCGAAATCGTAGTTTATGTAAAAAAGTGGTAAATGTTGATGCGTAGCTTAAAGCTAACGCGCGCACGCGGCGAAGTCAATCTTTCAACTGGACAAGGATCTGCCAATTTGTGAATTTCAGGTTAAAAAGTCTACGGGAGCAAATCTTTCCGTTAAATCGGGGAACATCGCTTCCGTGGAAGTCGCGCAGTTGGACAGTGTAACTCGATTGTAGAAAATGGTTTGCGACTCTGTTGGCGCCGAATATTTCATTTGTGATTGGCGAAGAAACATCTACCTGACGCCACTTCCCCCAAGTATTCCTGCACCTCGAAGAATTCATGAAGCGGCAGTCGTCCCGTCCTGCATCAGGCGAGATGGCCATCCGACGCGAACGAGAAGGCCGTCTGGTCCGCAGATTCCGACCTCGTACATACCCCATTCGCGATGTCGCAAAATGCCTCCTGGGCGGATGACAAGATCGTCAACGAGCGCGGCGATGGCGTCAACGTGCGGCGTGCGGATGAACACGCCGAAAGGATTGTGATCTGCCGGCAC
>JBAXBD010001202.1:0-1262 GCA_037142165.1 Schlesneria sp.
CCCGCAGC
Source organism: Schlesneria sp. (assembly GCA_037142165.1). Taxonomy (GTDB): domain Bacteria; phylum Planctomycetota; class Planctomycetia; order Planctomycetales; family Planctomycetaceae; genus Schlesneria. The sequence goes on from JBAXBD010001202.1 coordinate 9, forward strand.
GGCCAACTGTTTCGCGTCCTCGTTCAGAATCTCGGCAAAGGCCCAGGCAGATTTTGGCAAACTGCCAGCGATGGCTGTCTTGACTTTTGTATTCATATGGAGTCTTTTGATCCCTGACACATAAGTGGTTCGCCGAATTAATCTTGGGCAGCCTTTTACCTCAGCCCGGGATACGCGAAAAACTTGCTCTGCGCTATTTCCAAACCCCGACTTTCAGCATATTTGAATCAATCTGACGAAGTTCGGGAGACCTAACCGCGTATATTTTTGACAGTGATCTGTCGACATATTACTAACATAACATTCAGCGCATGCGATTTTGGTGGGTTATCGATGATGGGGGTTATTGCGTCCAACTGCTCCGCGGGACGTCATTGGAAATTACCTCAGCCGGGAGGGCGTCGGACTGTACATAAGTCCCGTTGACCAAGATGCTGCCAGTTTCTCCAACAGCGTTCGTGGAATACGTTCATCCTGTTTCATTTGCGCCAACGTCTCGTTCATCGCTTGAGCAATGCGATCAAGAATCAGCTCGGGTTTTTTGACCTGACATTTAAGATGCCCGAATGACAACAGATCTTTGCGTGTCGGATACCCTTTCGTCCTGCTTTGTTTCATGAGTCTCAATGCGAGCGTATTGTCTACGACGATTGGCCCGCCGCCAAACTTTTCATACTTGTAGATCGCAGTGGTCAACACGTCGTACATCGGCGCAAGACGAATGTCGTTTCGGGACCTGTACAACACGCCAAAATTTTTCATATGGGCATCACCGTTTCTGACCATGACCGAAAACGCGACTTGAGTAAAGAATTCCTCCAGGTCTTCCCTGGGCAGGCCGATCGACAGGAGCAACGTTGCGATATCTTCGTAGCTGCCGTGGTACTTGCGGTCAGAGAGTCTGTCTCTGACATGGAGTCCAAATAACGATGCAACGTCTTCAAAGCCCAGTCGCTGATGATCGGAGGTAACGTCAAATCGATCCAGTACCAGCATCTTCCCGTCATGGGACAGATCGAATTCCGGCACTTTGATCTGTGCGTTTTTTGCCGCGCTCATGCAAACGAATTCATTGCAGGCCTGGTCTTCATATTCATCCAATCCGGCTTTGACGATCAGGTTGGGGATTGGAACCGTGGCGCGTTCCGGAACCATGATTTTGGGCTGTACGCCCGAAATTCCAATTCCGCTCGACAGATAATGACGTACGAGGTTGTCGAAAACCATTACGCCATCGGGTGAATTCAATATTTC
>JBAXBD010001203.1:0-1260 GCA_037142165.1 Schlesneria sp.
GCCTTAGTTCTGAACGAGCAGCGAATCGAGCGTGCATTCTTCAAAGTACTCGTCGTCGAATGATTCCAGTGAAACGACAGCCTCGGCGACCAATCGGTTAACTGTCTCGCCGCGAAGGACACGAACCGAAGCGGGGGCTTCAATCCCGATCCGGACGCTTCCCTTTTTGAGCTTCATCACTCGGATGACAATGTCGTTTCCGATGTTGATCACTTCGTCTGTCTTGCGGGTCAGTACTAACATGGCTTCATCTCCGAGGCTTGGGTTTCTGGTGAACAATCTGTTGAGGGTGCTTTGCATCAGCGATCCCCTCGTTTTGATAATTCACCATCCAAAGCAGCGCTCGTGCCAATCCCGAAATGAATGTCAAGAGAAGCCGTTACGCCCCTCGCTTCGGCAATATGTGCCTTTAAATCCTCGCGAAGGGCCTGTCTCGGCATCTTCCGCCGGAGGTTTCGTGTAACCGATGCCAATAAAAATGAAATGGCAATGTAAGTCTTACGAAATCGGATCGAGTCACTGTTAACAAACGTGATTCTCGATGCTTCGATTGTTTGGCTGTCTCAGAGAAAAGAGACTGAGACGCAAATCGCTTGAGGTTCTACTCGCAAAACGAGCGTGCGGAACTCTCGCCTAAAAAAGCAGGACGATCCCCGACGAGGCACCCTGGCTTAAACGGACCGTCATTTCCATCAGACGTCGATCCAATCCAAAGGCAAACCTCATCGGCGATTCGATACCCATGTCCAAACTAGACCGGTTTGACATTTTCAGCACACGGGCCTTGCTTGCCCATTCCTTCCGTGTACGTCACCTTCTGGCCTTCGCGGAGGTCGTTAAAACTGACACCCTGAACTGCCGAGGAATGGAAGAAAAGATCCTTACCACCCCCTGTGTTGATGAACCCAAATCCTTTTTCCATTAACTTCTTGATACTACCTTCAGCCATGTCTGCGTTTCCCGGATTGACGTTTTGGATGAATACCATACGGCACACATTGCCGGACGAGCGTCACCCCTGGAGAGAGATGACTGTAGCACGTCTGTGGCAAACTCTCACTCCGCCCGAGAAACTTATTGAGACTTTCCTCTGAAATTTGGTGAACCAAAATGAAAATCATCCGCGTCGAAAGTATTCCCGTCAGGATTCCCCTCAAGCCCGAGCGACGCATGATTTCCGCACTCGGAAGCCATGACGTCTCCGACTTTCTGCTGGTTCGCCTCGAAACCGACGATGGATACGAAGGCTGGGGCGAGGCA
>JBAXBD010001204.1:0-1255 GCA_037142165.1 Schlesneria sp.
AAGCTCGATATCTTGCGATCTGGCGGAAAAACCCAGATACAATTTTTTTTGGCGTATGTGCAGGTCGGCCATCCGGTATCACAATCGTGCTGCCAGTTTCAAATACCGCCTACGAGCGACTTCGGGACGGAAAAAGCTCATTTATGGACATCACTGATGCTGACATTCTGCCCGAAAGTCAAAACCTGATTCTTGATTCGGCTGTTGAATTCAGCGAAGCAACGACTCGACGCTGGTATCAGGTGACCGACGCGCTCGGCTTTGCAATTTTCCATCAAATCTCAAGCTTGGCTAAAGCTCCCAGTTCGAAGTCATTTCGCGTCCTTTCGTTCGGTGCGTCGATGACAAATCTGAAACGGCTCGCCACGATCGGCCTTGCTCCAAATGGAAGAATCATGCCCAAATATGACTATTCCATCTGTGAGTTAACTGGTAACAACTGCGACTTGGATGTCGACAGCTATAACAAGCAAGTGACGTGGACGCATTTTCTGACGTTGTGGCGACGAATGCTTCCAAGCCGGACGACACTTAAATTGAAGCGGCGAGCGCTGCTTGCCGCGCTGGCATCATATAAGTCCCTTTTCAATCGTTACGAATGTGGGCGTTTTGCGGCGTGAACGAGTCATGCATGATGCCAACTCCATTTTGGCTTCATTGTGACGCTCCCTCCAAATCGATGCCAGAACAAATGGTAGTACAGTTCGTCTTCACTCGAGGAACTGACATGTTCGCGAAGTTGATGCTCGAAACCGGCGTCACTTGCGTGAAGATACCCAGTTCTTCGTGACCACTCCCGTTCTCCCCAATCCTCCAGATGATCCCTGACGCGCGGATCAAGCCTTGTGGAACTGCTTCGAACCAACCAGGACCCGTCGCGCTGTTCTGCAAAGTCACCCGTACCAAAGGATTTTCCGTCTTGGGTTACGATGATGAGCTGTGAGGACTCGTCGGACGTCAGTTGAATCTGATCCGAGATTTGCCGAAAGTCTGGCTCTCCCGAGGGAAATCGTTCGGTTGCGCACAACAAGCTGTGCCCGACCTATGCCATACCGTACGAGTAAACAAATCGAACTTCGATTCCATATTCTCCCAAATGGTGTCGTACATAATTTTCCAATGAAACGGGAAGATAGTAACCACCGGTTCCCCAGAGAATCTTCTTTGGAAGCTCAATGCGTTCTTGAGTTGCACGAAGCAATAAATCGGCGCCCACAAGCGGTTGTGCTGTCAGCAAAACGCTAAGGTTCTCTAG
>JBAXBD010001205.1:0-1252 GCA_037142165.1 Schlesneria sp.
GTCCGTAATGCGTTACGGGACGCGATCTTTCTCGTTGCGGTGGTCGTCCTCGTTTTCCTGCAAGGTTGGCGAGCGGCTGTGATTCCACTCGTGGCCGTGCCAGTTGCTGTCGTTGGGACGTTTGCGGCAATGATTGCGTTTGGATTCAGTTTAAATACGTTGACGCTGTTCGGGTTGGTTCTGGCGATTGGAATCGTGGTCGATGATGCGATTGTCGTGGTCGAAGCAATTGAACGTCATCTGGAAGGAGGGGCGACACCTCGTCAGTCGGCGATTCGGGCGATGGATGAAGTCGCGGGGCCGGTGATCGCAGTCGCTCTGGTACTCAGTGCGGTCTTTTTGCCTTGCCTATTTATCACGGGGATCGTCGGAACCTTCTTTCAGCAGTTCGCGTTGACAATTGCGATTTCCACCATCATCTCTGCGTTCAATTCTTTAACACTTAGCCCCGCCCTGGCCGTTCTGCTGCTGAAACCTCGACATCTCGTGAACGACGAGCACTACGGACAAGTTGCGGAACACTCAACGCCAGCATCGAACGCGTCGGGAGAAGCACTTCCCCGATTTCTTATCCTTCTGGGAGGAGCCTGGCTGGGATACATCGCAGGTCCCTGGTTAGAACAGCCTTGGTTAAATTGGCTGCAACCGGTGTTGGCGATTGTCTCTTCGAAGTTATTGTGTGCGTTGATCGGCCTTATCGTTGCTCAATTAGTTTGCGGCATGCTCAATTATTTGCTCGGTCTCTTCTTCGGCTGGTTCAATCGCTGTTTCAATGTTGTTACCGATGTTTACGTTGGGATCGTCGGGCTGTTTTTACGAGGAAGTATCGTCGTTCTGCTGGGTTATGTCGGACTGATCTATTTGACGTATCACCTGTTTCAACTGGCCCCTTCAGGATTTATTCCCTCTCAGGACAAAGGTTACCTTCTCGTCAACGTCCAGTTGCCCGATTCCGCCTCGCTCGATCGGACGAATCGTGTGATGCGACGAGTGGAAGAACTTGCCGCGATGACGCCGGGAGTGAAACACACGGTCGGTATCGCAGGGCAATCAATCGTGCTTGGTGCCAACGCCCCCAATTTTGGAACCGTTTACCTGATGCTCGATGACTTCCATCATCGAACTCAGCTCACTGCTGATCAGATTTCCGAAACTCTGGAAGCGACTCTCGAGCGAGAGGTTCCAGACGCGACGATCAAACTGTTCGGTGCTGCTCCCGTGGATGGACTGGGAACCGCTGGAGGTTTTAAAT
>JBAXBD010001206.1:0-1251 GCA_037142165.1 Schlesneria sp.
GGCCGTAGCCTGTGAGCGCGATGAGAATAGTTGTCACCCCTTCGCGACGAAGTGTCCGGGCAATCTCGTGGCCGTCCATGCGGGGCAGACCGATGTCAATGATCGCAACTTGTGGCCGTTTCTTTCGAATCAGTTCCAGTCCGCTGAGGCCATCAGCGGCCACTTCCACCTGAAAATCTTCGAACTCCAGAAGCTGCCGTAACAGGTCACGGGCATCTTCGTTGTCTTCCACAAGAGCAATCGAACGGGGTCGCTCGACCACCGGTTCAGGGTCGGAATGCTGGAAATCACCATCATCATGCGGAGGATCGATCAGTGGCACATGAACAGTGAACTCGCTTCCCTGACCATCACCCCGACTGAATACGGTGACGTTGCCACCGTGCAGTTCGGCCAGTCGACGTGATAGCGACAAACCCAGACCAAGCCCTTCCGAAGCCTCGTTGTGAGTCCGGCGAAGCTGCTCGAATGGCTCAAAGATCCGTTCCTGCATCTCGCGAGGAATCCCGATCCCATGATCCTTAACCCGGATGCACCCTGACGTATTCGACTCTGTTTCCAACGAGACGAAAATCGTTTCCCCCGGCGGACTGTAACGGGCGGCGTTGGTGAGCAGGTTAATCACAATCTGACGCAATCGAACAGCGTCGCCGTTCACCCAGGCTGGTCCATTGGCGATCGTGACTTTGACCTGCTGGTTGCGCTTTTCAAACATCGGCATGACCGATTCGACTGATTCGCGAACGACATGCTGCAGCTCGACAGGGGATCGACGGAGTTCAATCTTCCCCTTGGTGACGCGTGATACGTCCAGCAAGTCATCGAGCAGCGCCGTCATCTGGCTCGTCTGGCGATCAATCGCCGCAAGGGTCTTCTGCAGCAGATCAGAATTGTCTCGACCCGACTGAAGTAATCTCAGTGCCGAAGTCACCGCACCCAATGGGTTCCGCAGTTCGTGCGAAAGTGTCGCCAAAAACAGATCTCGCTGTTCGACTTGTTTCTGTTTTGAAGCGACCAGTTCCTTCAGTTCGGTAATATCATTCATCGCGACAAAGCATCCGCGAACGACCCCTTTTTCGTCTCGATCGGGAACGTAATGAGCAAGAATCCAGTTGTCTTGATCCGGCGGATCTGTGGGGAAAAACCTCTGCAATTCCGCCGTGACGGATTCACCTGCGAAGACTCGGTCCAGAAGAGGTCTTTTTTGAGCATAGATCGCTTCACCTAAAATACTCTGGACTCGCTTATTAC
>JBAXBD010001207.1:0-1249 GCA_037142165.1 Schlesneria sp.
CTGATTCGCATCGAAACTCGTGCAGGCCACGGGGCAGGGAAACCGACCGATAAATTGATTGAAGAAGTCGCCGACCAATGGGCGTTTCTCGTCAAAAACCTGGGAATGAATCCGTAACATCGGGTGGGTTTGGGTACGCAACAGAGTTATCAGTTTTTGTACTTAATGCTTTCAGTCTTTCGCAGTTCGTGATATTGCACGGGCTGAAGTCCATGCTACGGTATGATCCATCAGAAACGACAAAATTCGTTCGGCACCCATTGACGAATTCCGTTTATCTGCCAACATTCTCAAGAAAGACTTGTGGAGATAGTCGAGATACGGGGGGATGTTATGTGGTCTTTAATTGCTGCTTGTGCGATCGCCTGTTGCAGTTCAGATACAGATGCAAATACGTCAGAGCTACCTGCACCGCTGGTGGCTGAAGTGCAACAGGAGCTTCAAACGGGCTCGTTAATCTTCAGTCAGGGTGATTGTCTGGCTGTAAAGATCTTTACGCAAAGCTCGTTCACGCACGTCGCTGGCGTTGTTGCATCGGGTGGCGAATTCATTGTTTACGATAGTTCGAACGGGGTCGGCGTGCGAAAAATGCCGCTTGTGGAGTATTTACGTCGACAGTCACCGACCACTTTTTATATCGCTCATCCCAAAGTTCCTTTTTCAGAGAAAAAGTCACAAGCATTTCAGCAACACCTCGAAAGTCAAATCGGCCGTACATATGCGGTGAGACATCATCTGACTGGCGATCGATGTGAGGGACTGCACTGCTCAGAATATATGACAGATGCGTTGATGGCGGCCGAATTGATATCAGCCAAGGAACCGTCGCGCGTTTCACCGGGCAGTTTGTTGGAAGGGGTCATTACGACGAATACGTATCGCGAAGGAAATCGGGTCGAACTGAACGTGCCCGAACCTCCAGAACCGCTGGATCTTCCCTGGTACCAACGTGCCTGGGACTGCACAACATCCTGTTGTTCGAAAAGTGTGAAACAGGTGCGGCGTTGGGTTCTTTGTCGGTGAACCGTGTCGACGACACTCAGGTCCTCTGAAGCGCAACCTCGTCACGATCTTTAAGAGCGCACTTCCAGCCACTCCACCGCATTTCACAGCGTTGAGGGGAGTGGTCTTGCGGCGTTATTTCGCTTTTTGACGGCGAATCGCCTCAACAACGGCATCGTCAAGTTGTTTCAAGCCTTCGTCCGGTTTGATGTCGTAAAACCCCGTGTGATAGTGTGCGACTTTTCCG
>JBAXBD010001208.1:0-1238 GCA_037142165.1 Schlesneria sp.
GGGCTCAATCAATTGAAAGGAAACGTGCTGGCAGCAGCTTCGTCGGTTGATGTCAAACAGGAATCGGGATCGATTCGACTTGATGCGAAAATGGGAACGATTCGAACCTTACATGGTTTTCTGCTGGGGCTTCTTCTTGTCGCTGCGTTGATCATCCTGGCGTCAAGCCTGAAACCAACATCGGGTAGTTTCGATTCTCAACAGAATCAACTCGAATTCTGGACTTTTTCGTTTGGACTGATCGGACTGATCGGCTTGGGGTCGATCATTGCAAGCCGTCGCGTCTATCAAAAAGCTTTCGACAATCTTTTGACGAATCTGGTGATGGCGGGTGGAACGGACCGTACCTCTGGTAGCGTCGATTCATCAACGGTCAGCGATATTGTGGCTTCCCAGGCCGGTTCTTCATTAGTGGGTCAAGTTCGTCCATCGGAGAAGCCGTTCTGGCAACGAATTCACGAAGCTTATCCAACGCGCGTTTACTGGAGTTTGCTGGCGGTCTGGAGTCTGTTCATGATCCCCCTTGCAGACTCATTAGAAACGATCCCCCTCAACGGATTGTTCTGGGTCGCATTGACGATCGTTGCCTTGGGATTGTTGCTGCCGATCTGCCTGGCCGTTTTAGCCTGGTTTCAACAAATGAAGTCGGGAAGCTGGGAAATGACGATTCTGAAAAGGCCGCCGATTCGACTGCTGATGATTCCTGCTGCTATTCCTTTTTTGTTTGCCTCCGCATTCTGGGGTTACCGGCAATTGACATGCGGGATTGTTCAATTTGACGTTGATGACCCTGATTTTACGGTCAGCGTGGGAAGTCCGGAGAAGAAATGGAGTGCCTCATACTCGGCTGACTTTTATGCGTTGCGACTGAGTCCAGGAAAGTACTATTGGTCAGTTAAACACGGGGCCACGTCAATCAAACAGGGGCAGCTCGATTTGACCCCTCGATCGCGTCACACCATCAGCGCTCGATCACCCTATCCTTTGGGGCAGGCTGCAATGGCGTCCTTGCCGGGCCGCTGGAAATTACAGGGTTGGCAGCCGTTCGGAAAACCGGCCGCCATGCCTCATCAAGCTCCTTCTCAGGTGGATTACATTGATGTGACTAACGACTCGATTCAAGTTCATTCGCAATTTGTCCGGGAAGCCTGGAGTTTCTTTATTTTTGACGGGCTTCGCCCAGGCGACAAACGAACGGACATCGATCCTGAAGTTGTAACATTTTCATTTCAATTTCC
>JBAXBD010001209.1:0-1238 GCA_037142165.1 Schlesneria sp.
GATTCGGTTTATTTGCAGTCAACAGCTTTCGTGATCGTTTTTGTTATTCTTCTTGCGGGAGTCGATATTCATAATTTGATTCGAGTGGCAACGGTTCATCCGCAATCGACGAAAATGGAAAAATATCGGGATGTTGCCGAAGAACTCTGCACAAATGGGGTTTCAGACGTTCCCTTTGCTTGCAGTGACTGGCACTTTGGTCTGTATATTGCCTATACAGCGGATCGTTTGACGAACTATTGGGGCTCGCCTTTGGCCGTCGCTGCTACTCAAGCAATCAACGAGTTAGAAGCAAAAGATGTCAAGGTCTATCTTCGTTTTGTGACAGAGTCGGATCAGTCCAATAAATCTACGCGTGATGATTCGTTCGGTGAAAAACGTTCATGGACGCGAACGCTCACCATTCGTCGCCGTGAGTTTGGTCGCAAATACTTGGAAGTCTACGAGCGTCGTTGATGGAATTGAGAAAGGAGGTGGCGATTAAATGCTCAAATTAAGGCATCGACTGGAATTTCTGGTGTTTCAGGCTTTTGTCTGCATCATTGATAGTCTTTCTGTCAGAACGACCGCACGGTTGGCTCACTTATTGGCGACGTTGATCCATTTCGGTTTGCCAAGAAAATGGACGCGTTACGCGGTCGCACGCGATAACCTCAATCGGGCATTCGGGGGTCGGTATTCCGAAGCCGAAATTGAAAACTTGGTATATGAAATGTGGGTCCATTTATTCCGGACGGTTGCCGAAACAGTTCAAGCAGCTCGCAAACTACATATTCACTCCTACCGAGAGATTGTCGATTTCGCGGAATTTACTCGAACGAACGAGGCGATTTGTTCAGGGCGGCGCGTGCTGATGTTGGGAGGCCATTTTGGTAATTGGGAAATCGGTACCGGCTTATTTGGCCTGTGGGGGTTTCCTATGGGGATTGTTGCACGTGAAATGGACAACCCATATTTACATCAGTGGTTCCGCAAGCAGCGAGAAAATACAGGTCATCGAATGTTACTGAAGTCAGGCGACTTTGATGAGATGGTGGCGCTGCTGGAAAAGGGGGGGAATCTGGGATTGCTTTGCGACCAGGATGCCGGACCACGTGGTGTCTTTGTCGACTTCTTCGGGTCACCGGCATCGACGTTTAAGTCGATTGCGCTCCTGGCTCTGGAGTATGACGCGCTGATCATGGTCGGCTATTCGATTCGATTGCCTGATGAATTCGGGCATCACTCGTGGTCTCGAT
>JBAXBD010001210.1:0-1226 GCA_037142165.1 Schlesneria sp.
GCTTTGAAGTTCGGACGGCACGTCCGAATCTCTTCTGAATAGACCAGAGATCTTTGATCAATTGGTCAAATTTACTTGTCTTCTGGGTTGATAAACTTGAATACGAAGGCCGCTGCGGCCCCGGCAGCGAAGTCAGCAAGAAGGTAAATCCAGATGTTCGCAGCAGCGGTCAGCTTCATAATGGTGATACCAACGGCAACAGCAGGATTGAACGCTCCACCGGAAATCCCACCGACAGCAAAGGCACCCGTCAAAACGGTAAATCCGATGGCCAAACCATAGAACGAGTTATTGGCGTTGGCTTTAGCGGTTGCAACGTTCAAAACGACGTAGCAAAGAGCGAATGTGTACAGGAACTCAGCGACCAATGCCTTTCCAACCAAGTCACCTGAAAAGGCCGTAGGGTCAGTCTTTGCTGCACCGTAAAGAAAGCCGACGGTCGCGGCAGCGGCAGCGGCACCCAACACTTGGAAAACCATGTAGGGAATCGCGTCAGCAAAGGAGCATCGCCCTCGCAACGTCACTGCCAGCGTCACGGCAGGATTGTAATGGGCCCCGGAAACATGTCCGCCAGCGAAAATCATGACCATCAAGGCTGATCCGATTGCCAGCGGTGGCAAAGTCGCTCCGCCAATGACGCAACAGCCAATGGTCAATACCAAAAAGAACGTCCCGATGAATTCTGTCAGATACTTGTTCATTCTGCTTCTTTCTAATGCAATTTGTGATTCGTTGGGTACGGGCCCGCTTTCGAATTCGAAAGACGTGAGGACATTAACCGATGACTGGAAACCAATCTACCAATTCCATCATTGATTGGCCCAAAATTCACTGAAATCTAATCTGCCAATGTCGTGTGTATGTTTTATGCTGGTCGTATGTTGCGAGAGGAGACCCTCGCAAAACTGCGACTCAAAACCGAGCTTGGCGCTGCGACAGGTATTCGACGAGTGCCCGGTCGAATGGAAGGCTCGTATCGAGTGCAACGTAGTCGGCACCCATTCGAAGACAATCCTTCTTGTAGTGTTCGCGCAGTCCTCGAATGGCTTCCAGATAGTCACCCCGAATCCCGACAGCATCCACAATCAACCGCTCGCCCGACTCGGGGTCTTCGAAATCAGAAAGGCTGTCAAACGGAAAATTGACCTCGGCTTCATCCAATACATGAAACACGATCACATCGTGACCGCGATGCCGCAGCATTCGCACTGGAAGCTCGCCTGTTC
>JBAXBD010001211.1:0-1222 GCA_037142165.1 Schlesneria sp.
CTGATCAGGGGTCGCGAAGAAATCGTCCTGAGGCTGCCCTGCTGATGCAGCGTAGAGATTAATGAACGGCGTCACATTACCACGCATCGCTTCGTTCAGTTGCTGCTCGACCCGAATTTCGCGCGACTTTGACAAGGCCGCATCATTTGTAACGCTTGCCTTGGGAATCGTTTTTTCGATTTCCGCATCAGCGGCAGGACGCTGTGGGTCCAGCACTCCGGTCGATTGCATCAATGCCCATGCGAGCTGTTCTGGTGAAAGCTGTTTCAGTGAACGAACACCCGCATCCACAGTCCATTGTTCAACCAGCTTTTCTCGGCCTGCAACAACCGATGATTCTGTGTCTCGTAAGGCGTCCGTCGTGCGATTTAAAACGGCCGTCTTTTCACCAACCACCTGTTGACGATTCGTCAATTCTGTCGAGGCGGTCGACATCGCCAGTTTCGCGGCATTCAATTTTGACTCCACGTCCGTCATTGCCGATGTGCGGCCAGCCATCGTCTGCTCAAGTACACTCGCTTCTTTTACGAGCGGTTCGAGACGTTCTTTCAATTTCTGAACTGCTGAAGTCAATTCTGCATCACCGGGAATTTTTTGAAGCGCGAACTCGGTCTTCGCGAATGCGTCAGTGACCGCCTGAACAACAGACTGCTTCTCGGCAAGCATCGCCTTGGATTCGTCGAGTAACTTCCTGGCTTCTACGACAGCCTTTTCGACTTCTGCGACGGCATTGACCTTGCTTGTGACGTCAAGTTGCTGCTGTTGGACGGCAGTGGCCGCCGCAGCAAGCTCTGTTTTTCGCAGGTCGATTTCCACTTTCGTTTTCCCGATATTTACCAGCGTCGCCTGAAACGCAATATGAGCCTCATCCGCTTCCAAATGCTTCTTGTGAATCGCTGCAGCCAACGTCTCGGCCTTATGGCGGTTCCAAACGGTGATCAGGTTCGCCTTCGAGGCATCGACTGGCTTGCGAGCTTCCACATACGCAGCATAAGCGGCGTCAGCCGGAACATACGCTTCAACAAGCTTTGCTTGTATCGGCGGCATCGCCGCATTCTTCTCTTCAATCGTTTTCTGGCCCGCCGCGACTTCGCCAGCCAGTTGCGTCTGCTTTGCCGTCAACGTTGCCACAGCACCTGCAACATCTTTGTCATTCGGCAGCAGTTTACCTGCTTCTGTCGATTTCCCGACTGCCTCAGCCAACGCGGTCACGGCCGCTTGT
>JBAXBD010001212.1:0-1222 GCA_037142165.1 Schlesneria sp.
AATCCCCTCGATCGCTCGACGACGACCGAGAATCGTTTTCTCAAATCCCGTTAAGCGGCATTCGGCCAGCGTATCGTCAATGAATTGGTTGACGCCAGAATATTTCGCGAAATAGTCGCTGATAAACTTCGTTGCGACGTCTTTGTCGATACCGAGTGCTGCCGCCAGGCCGAACGGGCTCTGGCCGTAAATCACGCCAAAGTTCACCGCTTTCGCAACCCGACGTTGATCGGAATCGACGGCGTCCAGCGCCACACCGAAAACATCGGCGGCAACAGCCGCGTGAATATCAATTCCCTGCTCGAACGCCGCTTTCAGCGCCGCATCGGAACTGAAGTGTGCCAGAATTCTCAATTCAATCTGCGAATAATCGGCACAGACCAGCTTCCATCCGGGTTCGCCCGGCACGAAGGCTCGGCGGATCTGTCTCCCTTCGCTTGTCCGGATCGGAATATTCTGAAGGTTAGGATCACTGGAACTGAGTCGCCCTGTTGCCGCGACAACCTGATTGAAGGAACAATGAATCCGGTCCGTTTCAGGATGGATCAGTTCGGGAAGTGCATCGAGATACGTCCCCTTCAATTTTGACAACTGACGGTGTTCCGTGATCTTTGCGGGTAACGGATGAATTAACGCCAGCTCTTCCAGTACTTCCTGATCAGTACTAGGTCCTGTCTGTGTCTTTCGGCGGACAGGGAGCATCTGTTCTTCGAACAAGACTTTGCGAAGCTGGATCGGCGAGTCAATGTTGAACTCGTGCCCCGCCAATTCATAGATCTCGGCGATGGTCTGATTCAGGCGATCCGTCACCGCGATGCTCTGCCGGTGCAATTCGTCGGCATCCACTCGAATCCCTGTTTGTTCCATCTCAGCCAGGATCGAGATCAAGGGGCGTTCGAGATTCCAATAGAGTTCGAACAAACCTTCTGATCTGAGCCGGTCTTCGAGCAAATCCGCCAACCGAAGTGAAAGGTCGGCATCTTCCGTCCCGTACTCGGCGACTTTCTCGACAGGAATTTCGACCATGTTCTTTTGTTGTTTACCGGTTCCGATCAGCGCAGAGATTGGGATCGACTCGATGCCCAGATACTTACTGATCAAAACATCCAGGCTGTGCGACCTTGCCCCGGCATCGAGCAGGTAATCGGCCACCATCGGGTCGAGGCCTAATTGATCGCCATCAAGCTTCAGTTGAGTTCGACTCAAGACGGTCAGATCATAC
>JBAXBD010001213.1:0-1214 GCA_037142165.1 Schlesneria sp.
CTCTTGAACCGCTTCGACCGTGGCGTTTACGGCAGTACTTGTCGACTGAACATTTTCAGCAACTTGAAGTTCCAATGTTTCCAGCTTTTCATTGAGCTGTAACTTCGTCTCTTCCATATGCTGGCGGATTGTATCGGGTGTGTCGTCCATTTTTTGTTCCTACATGTTCTTAACGGCCTTGTCCTGATTCGGCTGAACCCATCTGAACTTGGATTGGCCATAAAAAGACAGACTTCCGCCGATCACGATCAGCACCCCGGCCACAAGGGCCTGACAACCCCACATCGGAATTCGAGCGGCATCGTGCCCGGCTGGCGACGTCAACCAGTGCACTAAATGAGCAAAGGCCATACTGAGCATGACAGACGCGAGAAAGAGGCTTGCCATTCCGAGTGCAAAAATCAGGGCCGCTGTCGATTGCCGACGAAGTTCCCCTTCGATCTCTCGCCGCGTCAATTGCAATTGCTGTTCGACGAGATGCTGGAGATCGACAAGAATACCTCCCACCAATGAAACGGTGGATTCTTTCACAGGGTCTTCGACGACAGTCGACATGACTTTCATCCTCAACTTGTAATCGCAGACCATGGAAGTGGAGGTCCGCAGTACGGGCGCGTCCATCCCGTGCCGAGCGAGTGGCCATTCTTCAAGTCTTCAGGTTACGGCTTACGAACCAACCCAAACCAATCGGAATCAAGACGGCATTGAAAGATCCAAAACAGATCGAGCAGACAATCCCACTCGTGATTTTCGAGCCCTTGGTCGGAACAGGGCGAAAAAAAAGCCGACGCGTCAGAACACCCAAGGTGTTCCATCGCGTCGGCTTACTTCCTAACGAGCCTCCCGGCACGGGCCGAGCTGCTTTTTATTTAGTTTTCCGATCCATGTTGAGGTTGACTAATCTAATAGAATCAATCTCAACACTCGTAACAGTACACGATTTTGAAAAAATTGCAATACCCATGTTCTGTTTATTTCATAATTACTTTGATAAAATTCGGGTGAAAACAGGGATTACAAGCACTCAAAATGCGAAAAACTTCGATTCGATTTCGCCTGCGGGCGTTGATGAACAATGAATGCCGAGGGTGAGAGTGAAAGTGGGAGTCGTGATGAAGTCACAAGGAGAAATCGAAGCGGCAATCAGCCAGGGGATCTCCCGCTTCGAACAGGAATACATGGGGCGCGGCCCGAAAGACATCCAGACACACCTG
>JBAXBD010001214.1:0-1213 GCA_037142165.1 Schlesneria sp.
CAGAAATAGCGATAATGCTTTCAGAAAATCAGCATCGGCTATGCCGCTTGAGATGCCGACTTGCCGAGGTGGTACGACAATAAAATCGTCCGAGAAAACAGCAAATGTCCTCGCCTCACTTACAATGACGTGTGGCGGACGACACACGAGTAAACCTCTACGCCCACCCCTGACTCGCAGGAATTGTCGATCATTTAGTTCGCACATACTCTGCGTGAACGCAAAAACGTGCCTCAAACTAGCAAGGCGTCTGATTTGTAGTACCGGCTTCTCATTCAAGATTGAACACGGTTCGAGGATCTCGGATGATGTTGACTTGCTTCGAAGTTGAACGCCCTCAGAAACGATTAAAGTGGAGTCGCGTTCAAGTTCCTTGATCCTTGGCAAATAAGTTGCAAAGCGTTCAACCAATCGACGATCGCGGGGGGAGCCCCACATCGCGATTTTCCATGGCAAGCCGCTTCCGGTGCCAATTTCTGAGAGGGATATCTGTTTAATCTCGTTTGTACTGATTAACAATTTCCAGGTCGCATGCCTTTCTCCGGATACGTCAGGGCGTGTTATTTCCTGATTGGCCGTGATTGGCGAGAAAACAGTGACATATTCGTCGTCATGTTCAGGCGTTAATTCTCGACGGCTCCCGAAGAAAAAGGCGGCGGCTGGTGCTAAAGAGCGTCCTGCAAAGAGGTCTCGTGCCAAATTCGAAAAATTGGCGACTGCGCTTACCCGATAGCGAGTGAAGAACTGAGCGCGAAAATGGCGAGATAAATCTTCGAACAATGTCATCGCAGGCATAAGTAGCGCAACGGCGCCGCGTTCCTGTAAACACTCTCCCGCGCGCCACGCGAATGCTTGTGCGACGTCGTTGTCACCACAGGGGTAGAATTTCTTGTTTTCTTTCGAAGACATCCATTCCCAAACAGGCATGTCTTGTTCGTTCAACTTGGCCGGATTCAAATCCTTCCAAGGAGGATTTCCTACAATCCAATCGAACTTCATCGTCGACAACGACTCTTTCGCAGCCCTTTTCAACTTGAAAAAATTCGTATGAAAGATGTTGGTGTCGCGGAGTGTCGGGAGCTTGAACGCTCGTGCGGAATTCTTCGTCGAATCGGGCAACAGGTCGGGCGGGTCTACATAGTCGAGCAGCGTCAGTATCAAACTGAGTTCCGTCACACTGCAAGCGTCGGGATCGTTGTCGATGCCAAAGATG
>JBAXBD010001215.1:0-1211 GCA_037142165.1 Schlesneria sp.
AAGAAAGCCACAGCACCAGCGGTGAAAGCCAAGGCTCTCCCTAAAAAGGCTGTTAAGGCCAAAAAGGCTGTCAAAAAGCCAGTCGGAGCACCTTCAACGTTGGCCAAGACGAAGGGACCGAAGAGCGCTGCTGCCCCAACAAAGAGTGCAAGTGTTGCCGCGAAACAGACCAGGATCAAAATGAGCGGCAAGGATTCGCGAGTACGCGGCCACGTCTCAGCCAGCGGAAAACGGAATCAGGCTCGCCGCGACGGCAAGCGTTAAACATCGATCGCCTGAGACACGCCTTGAGGATTCGACATGCAATTCAATCGGTTCGCGTTGTTGGTATTGATCGCCGGTATTTTCCAGTTATGCAACGTCTATGTCACGGCGACAGCCGCCGACGAGATTCCTCGCGTAATGGACCCTCGACTCAAGATCGAATTATTTGCGGAATCGCCGCAGATCGTCACACCGACAGGGATTGATGTCGATGCCTCAGGCAGGGTCTGGGCAATCGAAAGTAATACGCACTTTCCACCCGAAGGATATCAGGGACATCCAACCGATCGCATTCTCGTCATGCACGATACTGACAACGACGGCAAAGCGGACAAGATCGTGGTCTTTAAGGACGGATTGACTCATTCGATGAGTATCGCCGTCAAGCCGGTATGGCTAGACCTTTGCCTGACTCCGGAAGAGGTTCGTCAGACCAATTCCAGACAAATCGGTTCGGACGGCAAGAAACCTGCGATGGAGATCTTCATCGCGACTCGACGTGAGGTCTTTCTCTGCACTGATCGAGACGGCGATTTGAAATGTGATGACGTCAAATCACTTGTCCGTCTTGAGACCACTGGTAATTACCCACATAACGGGCTGGCTGGGTTCGCCTTTGATGTGCGCGGCAACATGTACTTCGGATTCGGCGAGAATCTGGGTGCGGACTACAAGATCATTGGAAGCGACGGGAAAACGTTGTCCGGTGGTGGCGAAGGTGGCAACATCTATCGTTGCCGGCCCGATGGATCAAAACTCGAGCAATGGGCAACCGGCTTCTGGAACCCACATGCCAGTTGTTTTGACACATTTGGTCGACTTTTTACGCTCGACAACGATCCCGACAGCCGACCTCCATGCCGTCTGCTAAATATCATTCACGGTGGCGATTACGGGTATCGGTTCCGTAACGGTCGGAAGGGAACCCATCCGTTCACGAGTTGGAA
>JBAXBD010001216.1:0-1205 GCA_037142165.1 Schlesneria sp.
CGATTTGCGGACGCATAGAAACCTGCATTTGGCCCGTCAATAGGGCCTCAAAATCGCTTTCTCAATCAAACTTCACCCACTCGAGTACGCGATGCGCCAAAGAATGAGGCACGGCTCCAACAGGGGGCGCATCTTTTTCGGACATCTTTTTCGGGCTTGCCAAACTCGCAACTCGGAATCCCCATGAGGTCGCCACGCAGATCTGCGACAAGATGCTCGCCAACATCCTCGAACGCCTGACCGACCGGCAGAAGGTTCGCATCGAGATTCCCGACAGCGTGCGCGACGAGTTGCGGGGGCACTGTCTGAAGGACCTCAGCAACGGCGGTCGCGGCATCGGCACCGGTGCCTCACTGGCTGAGAAGGATGGCGTGCCGACGATTACCCTCGGCTGAACGACATAAGACAGAAGTCGGAAACCGAAAACTCGAACCACGAAACAAGCGAAACACACGAAATGGGACCATCACACCGACCCTCTTCTCCGTTTGTTTTTTCGTGTATTTTGTGTGTTTCGTGGTTCACCTTTGAACAATGAACACCGAACTAATCTATAAAGAGGAGAGCTATAAGATCGTTGGCGCGTGCTTCGAGGTTTATCGCGAGAAGGGCTGCGGTTTCCTCGAACCGGTTTACCAGGAGTGCATGGAGATCGAATTACGATTACAAGGCATTCCCTTCGTGCCGCAGAAACCACTTTTGTTGGAGTATAAGGGGTGTCCCCTTCGCTCGAAATACCAGCCGGACTTCCTGTGTTACGACCGTATCGTCCTCGAACTCAAGGCGGTCACCGAACTGACGGACGAGCACCGCGCCCAGATCCTCAACTATCTCAAGGCCACAGGACTCAGACTGGGGTTGCTCGTCAACTTCGGTCATTATCCCAAGGCTCAAGTCGAAAGGATTGTCACTGGAAAAGGGCGGTACGAATGAAACTATCTACCACGAACCACGCGAAATACACGAAAAGGGGACTTTCCGGAGCTACTTCCCTCTGCTTGTCTTTTTTCGTGTGTTTCGTGTGTTTCGTGGTGACCAGTCTTCTCCAAAATGAAAAGCCACACATCCACCCGCTGAAAACCTGGACCACGAACCACGCGAAATACACGAAAAGGGAACTTTTCGGAGCATCTTCCCTCTGCTTGTCTTCTTTCGTGTGTTTCGTGTGTTTCGTGGTGACCAGTCTTCTCCAAAATGAAAAGCCA
>JBAXBD010001217.1:0-1203 GCA_037142165.1 Schlesneria sp.
GGGATTGAATGTGACTTCGGTTCTCTTCCGCTCATGCCGGGTAGTTATATCCTGCAGGTTGCCCTTCTGAACGAATACCGAGCTTTTCATGTGGTCCGCGAGGCATTTCGGCTTGAAATTGAGCCGTCCGATTTTTTGGGGACGGGGCGTCTGCCGCGGCCGGAGCATGGATCCTTTATCTATCGGAGCAAGTTCCGCCACTACTGAATGCTCGATAATCGCCTGCAGGCTTCTTTGCTTCGAAATCGGAACGACGGCCCCCCATTCAAATCTTCATGAGATTATCGTCAGGTGACTCAGCTGGTGGGATGGGCGATATCTTGCGTAGACGCTGTAAATCGTTGGATTTACGGTCGATTGTCGGCCGATACTGCGAAGGTGAAACGATGCAAAAAACAGGAAGAGAGCTCATTCCGATTTTATCGCTAAAATCGGTTGCGCACTGTTTGACAGCAATACGAGATGGCGATACAACTAAAGCCTGTTCTCTGGTAGAGCTCGAAGAAGTGTCCGTTCGTGGAAACGAATTTTTCGGGAAACTCCTTGGACTTGTTTGACATTCTCTGCCGTTTCGGGTATCGTGCAGAACGAATCGTGTGTTTTAGCCCGCTTTAGCGTCCGCACAGTGAGGAAATCAGTATGTTTCGAGGATTGACCGCTTTGGCCTTGGGATTGATCTGCAGTATCAACGCCCAGGCTGCATTGTTGACTAGTTTCAACTTCAATACGAATTTGAGTCCGACGACCACGTCCCCCGGAGTGACTGTCACGGGGCTCACCCCGGTTCAGGCGCGGGTCTCGCAAGTTAATAACTTGGGTGTTGGCGGAACGGGTGCAGCCCAATTCGCGTCGGTTCCTAATCAGACCTACCTGAACTCCGCAACGTTGACTCTCAGTGGTGTTCCCAGCATTCAGGTCGACTCGTTGAAGTTCGATCTCGCGAAGAATCTTGGCGCTGCAGGTGGATCTCTTAAGATTACCAACAACGTCAACTATGATGTTTACGAGGTGTCGACCAACAGTACAACGTTCTCGTCGAAAACGATTACGTTCAATCCAATCATCTCGACCAGCGGTTCTATCGTCTTCACGATCGCTCGTAAGTCGGATAGCAGCAATTCTTCGGCGCTTCTTATGGACAACCTTGAGGTTTACGGTGTTGTCCCTGAGCCAGCTTCGATGGCTGTGTTCGCTGGACTGGGC
>JBAXBD010001218.1:0-1199 GCA_037142165.1 Schlesneria sp.
AAGAATTCGGGATTGCCTTCGTTCGATCTAATGCAGTTTCACACGTGGGAAGATGGCTGGCTGAAAGATGATCGCTGGTATCACAAAATGACCGACCTCAAGTCGCAAGGATTGTTTCACGCGATTGGAATCAGCCAGAACCGCTGGGAACCGTGGAACGGCATCGAAGCGGTGAAAAGCGGCCTGATCGATTGCGTGCAAGTGATCTACAACATTTTCGACCAGAACCCGGAAGACGAACTGTTTCCAGCGTGCAGAAAGCACGATGTCGGGGTCATTGCCCGTGTTCCGTTTGACGAAGGGACGCTAACGGGAACACTAACAAAGTCATCGACATGGCCCGAGGAGGATTGGCGCAGCAGCTACTTTGTACCAGAAAACTTGAACGCGAGCGTCGATCGGGCCGAAGCATTACGACCATTGATTCCTGTAGAAATGACGATGTCAGAAATGGCGCTGCGGTTCACATTGTCTGAACCAACTGTCGGGACGGTAATCCCCGGAATGCGTTCACTGCGGAACGTCGAAGCGAACATGTCCGCCAGTGTCGCGGGGGCATTGCCCTCAGAACTACGAAAAGCACTGACCAAACACCGTTGGGTACGGCAACCAACCGAATGGTCCCAATAAGAGAATTCCTGGAATTTGCTTCCCATGCTGACGGGCAAAAGTTCTAATATCTGTTGTCGAAGGTAAATCTGGACTAGAGGTCTGTTGGGACAATCGCCTTTCAAGGGAATCTCGCAAAGAAGGAGCGCGCCATGACTTCTCATACCAACACAACATTTGTGCTTAAGAACGAAATACTCTTTCATTTTTTGAGAAGTGAATTACTGTCTGAAGAGATGAATGCTATGAGAGTCCACGGGAAAGACGGACTGAATGCCCTAGCCGCCAGTGACCGATACGCGTCCGCTATGGCCTTTATCGATTCCATACGTGCTGACGATGAATTAACAGAGCAGGAAGAACCAGAAAGCCTATGTTGAAATCTTCGCTCACCCGAGCTCCGTTGCTTTACGTGTTCTTGCTTCCTCTTTTTTGCCTGCAACAGACGGAAGTGTTCGGTCACTTCTTATTCATTCGGATTGGCGAGCACGCGGAGGCGGGCCGAGCGGTTGAAGTCTTTTTCAGTGAAAAAGCGGAGGCCGGAGATCCACGATTCATTGGCAAAGTTTCAAGCACCGAATTGTCGATGC
>JBAXBD010001219.1:0-1199 GCA_037142165.1 Schlesneria sp.
CCACCGATCTGGACAATGGCGAGATGACCCCGTCGTTTTTCACCGAGACTTTGGATCGGACGACATGAAGTCGTTCATTCGTGGACGAGACACAGTTTCAGCATATTCCAACCGGATTTCAATTATGTCAGCGACGGCAGCGGCGGTTTTTCGGCGATGCGTCGAGGCAATTCGAGCCGGAGAGCTAATCGTCCGTGAAACCGAGAAGGACAAGGAATTTCACTTCCAGAATTGGTTCCAGACTCGTCTTGTCGAGTCTAAATTGCTTTATGACCAAGGCGGTCGAAACAGTTATCCCGACTTCATGCTCGTTAAACAGACTGAAGGATTTGAGATCAAGGGCCTCGCATATCCTGGGCGCGACGCGAATTTTGACTCCAACAGCCAGGTTCCGACCGGCCTACACAACGGCCGGACAATATATTACGTCTTCGGCCGATACCCAAAAAAACCTGACGGTAATCGCTATCCCGTCGTCGATCTTGTCTTGTGCCACGGCGATTTCTTAAATGCGGATCATGAATACGAGCACAAGAACAAAAACGTAAAGGGATTCGGAAGTTACGGCGACCTGATGATCCGCGATCGGAAAATGTATGTTGTTCCAACCCCGTTTCATCTCGTCAACGGTGTTGCTCATCAATGTACTCTGATCTTGCCTTATAAAGCAAAGCCAGGAAAAGGGTTTGAAGAGGTTGGTCGCCTTGTGCGTACTGAAGCCGCCGAACTGATCGTTGGATATTCATTCGACCTTCGAACAAACTCTCTTGTCCCAGAAAAGATCAAGAACCCTGGCGCGGGAAAATTACATGACTTCCGCGCATGGCGACTTTCCGGTTCTCCTGTGTCTCCGGCCTCGATGAATCACGTTTCTCCAGACGAACTGGCCCCCGAACTCGACGAAGAAGGGGATCATTGACGTGCGCCTTATTGAAACGGACTTCTTCGACTTCGAGTTTATCTCGCAATTGGCAGAACGTGAAAGCTGGCGAAAGGAAGTTCACAGGCCCATCTACCATCTGCACAAGTGGTGGGCGAAACGGTTGGGAACCGTGTTTCGCGGCATTCTTCTCGGATGTACGCTTAAAGACGATGACGATCTGTCAGCCGCTTTTTACCAAAAGCATGACTTTTCGGGCATTCGGGTCTTCGATCCGTTCATGGGATCAGGGACGACGATTGGCGAGGCTCATAAGCTC
>JBAXBD010001220.1:0-1193 GCA_037142165.1 Schlesneria sp.
AATTCCTCACCGCGACGACTGAGCAAGCAGTTGATACGGCACGATTACGAGAAAGTCTGGTCCGAGTTCTGTTGAATCACAACGATTTTCTGTCGATCCGTTAAGAGGTTTCCAATGGTCCCAAGCGACGAGTCATTGAATCGCTGCAATTGCCAGTCACGACGTTCATTTTTTTCGGATCTTGGCATGGGCTTCACCGGACTGGCGCTCGGGGCAATGCTATCCGAAGATGGCGTCACGCGAGGTGAGGAAGTTGTTTTCTCGCCGACCGCAGGGGCACCGTCAAAGGAAGCCCATTTTTCTCCAAAAACGAAATCCGTGATCTGGATTTTTCTTTCAGGGGGATATAGCCACGTAGAAACATTCGACCCCAAGCCTGCGTTGAATCAGTACGCAGGCATGACCTTTGACAAGACGCCGTTCGAGAATCCCGTGAACTCGCCGCTACATAAGAAGCGGTTTCGTTCGGTTGCCGCCGAAGAGATCAACATACGAGACGTCTATCCGACAATTTATCCGATGCAAGTTGGTTGGAAGAAGCATGGTGAAAGCGGGATCGAGATTACCGACTGGTGGCCGCATCTGTCGAAATGTGTTGATGATTTGTGTTTCGTCCGAAATATGTGGACGACCGACAATGATCACGCCGCCGAGAATCAGATTCACACGGGCCGCCACCGCCTTGATGAACCACAGCCAAGCGTCGGTTCCTGGGTCAACTACGGGCTGGGGACGCTGAATGAAAACCTGCCGAAGTTTGTCGTGCTCGGCGGTCCGACTCGGTCGGATACTCGACTGTCGATCGATTCCTATTATCTCGGCCCACAATACGCAGGGGTCCCGATCGCCCTCGACCCGAAAGACCCGCTTCCGTTCGGCCGTCGTTCGTCAAAACAGACGGCGATGGAGCAGCAGCGTGAGTATCAACTGATCGGCCGGTTGAACGAACTGTCAGCAATTGAATACCCCGACGACCAGGACTTGAGAGCGCGAATCCGCGCTTATGAACTTGCTTTTCGCATGCAGATGGCTGTTCCAGAAGCGATCGAGTTCGGTGCGGAAACCGAGGCGACGACAAAGCTTTACGGGCTCGATAATGATGCCACCAAGGGGGCGGGACAAAAACTTCTCGCAGCCCGCCGACTGGTTGAACGCGGAGTCCGATTCGTGCAGGTCTTTCCGTCGGCTTATGG
>JBAXBD010001221.1:0-1192 GCA_037142165.1 Schlesneria sp.
CCCTAATCTCATTGGGGGAACGACCTCTGACTTGTACCTTTACGTGAATCGAACAACGGGAATTTCGGAAGAGCTCGGAAGCCTGGCGATTGTTGGACTCGGCAGTGACGGTGAGCCGGCAGTGATTGTTCCCGGCGAAGTTACTGCTTCGGGTAAACATGCGAATGTGAGTTCATTGCGTTACGGATTGGGATCGCTCACGCCAGAAACGCCTCGAATATCCCCGGAACTTTCGTGGCGGTTACAGACAGTCCTGTTCAAATTGGGAAACCTGGGAATCGAAGTACAGCGAATCGAGACTCAACAATCGAATCTTGAACGACTATTCCTTCAGCTCACGGGAAAGCGGTTGAGAGATTAGTTACGACGGAAATTCCATTTGACAAGCGTCTAGCCGCGATTGACCGTTCCGACGCCGATCGACTGCGAAACGGAGTAAGACTTAATTATGTCGGCCTGGCACATCACTGTTAAAGATCTCTTACTTTTGTCTCGTGATAAACGAGCGCTGGTATTGCTTCTTGTCCTGCCGTTGATGTTCATTTCGATCGTCGGGATGTCGACGGGGCAGTTGCTGACTCGAGACGAAAACAGCGAACGCTTCAAAATCGTCGTCGTTGATCAGAACAATAGCGAAACCTCGCGGGACCTTGTCACGGAGCTTGCGAAAAAACCAGAACTTCTGATCAGGTCCGTTTCAAGCAGAGAGTCTGCTGATGATCTGGTGCGAAGCGGAGATGCATCGCTGATTCTTGTCATTGGCCCGAAGTTTGAAGAACTCGTTGAAGAGATCCGAGTCAGCGACATCTTCAATTCGAAAGACGGACCCGCGGCGGCGGGTCTGGCTGCACTGGATCTTGAGGCTGTGACAAAGCCAAATTCGGCGGGAATTGGGCGACTGCTCGAAGGTGTTGTGCGTTCACAAGTGATTGGATTTATCGCTCCGATCGCTGCCAGAAAAAATCCCGTCACGCGAGCCTGGGTTCGATCGCGAGTAACGGATGGGGAATCGAGTTCCGTCACTTCAGTTGCGTCGACAGATGACAATCCTCAATTCAAGCAGAACGCGGTCTATTTGTGGGTGGTTCCGGGCTTCACGGTGATGTTTGCGTTTTTTGTTATTAGTATCATGGCACGATCTTTTATCATTGAGCGAGATCAGGGTACGTTACGCAGATTGTTAATGGCTCCT
>JBAXBD010001222.1:0-1183 GCA_037142165.1 Schlesneria sp.
CGAAGAAAATCAAAGAGAGAAAGAAAACGCCTTCAGTCTGTTCCTTTCGCCTCTTATGTTCGACGTTCGGCGTTCGATGTTCAATGTTCGGTGTTCGTATGCAATCTTCGGATGTGAGGTGTTCGTATACAATCTTCGGATGTTCGGTGTTCGTATCAGTCACGTGTAGCGGGATGCTGCGCACGCCGCTCCAGGCATCATGCATCCGAAGTGCCGACGACTTGCTGAAACGTCAAATGCATTGCAGGCGAATGACAGAGCGCAGAGGTCGACAAGCTTCAAATGGCCGCGGCGAGGGGAATTACTCGCTCGGTCAGGGATTTCTCCTTCAAGCGCAATCTGCGAAAGTCACAATTCGCTTGGATGCCAAACCAGAAGCGCGGCGATTGGCTGAAAAATTTCCCGAGTCGGATTGACATTTCGGCGGTGATGGACCGGCGACCGAGTACAATCTCATTGACCGTCCGCGGAGAGACACCGAGTCCGCGCGCCAGCGCGTTCTGCGACAGACCAAGTGGATTGAGGTATTCCTCGAGGAGAATTTCGCCGGGTGTGATTGGCTTCATGGCAATATCCTATGGCGTTATAGGTTGATGTCAATGGTAATCACAGATTTCAACGACGTTGGCACCTGTCCCAGACCAACGGAAGCAAACCCGCCACTGATCGTTGATGCAGATGGATTGTTGGCCGCGGCGATTTCCTTTGAGTGCTTCGAGTCGGTTGCACGGCGGTGCCGCCAAGTCCGAGAGCTCGATGGCTTCGTCGAGTTGAATGAGTTTTCGGATGGCCGTTCGACTGATGGTACCGTAGATCCGGCTTTTGCCGGACTCGTAGAGAGCTTGAGTCTCTCGATTCTTAAATGAGAGAATCATTTAGTTGGTTCAGTGATCAGAGAGGAAAACGCGAACATCCAGCGCCGAAATTCCAACGTCGAACCGAACTGGAGAGAAACGCGAACATCGAACGCCGAACGTCGAACCGAAGAAGAAAACGCGAACATCGAACATCGAACGCCGAACTTCCAACGTCGAACTGAAGAAATTCAAAGAGAGAAAGAAAACGCCTTCTGTCTGTTCCTTTCGCTTCTTATGTTCGACGTTGGACGTTCGGAGTTCGATGTTCGGCGTTCGTATTCATTCTTCCGATGTGCGGTGTTCGTATTCATTCTTCCGATGTGCGG
>JBAXBD010001223.1:0-1183 GCA_037142165.1 Schlesneria sp.
GTTGACTCTCCTGACGAAATTCGCTTGCCGCGAGTTGAGAAAAATCGCCACTGGACTGGGGACGAACTTCGGCGGCGCGAGGCAAGTCAGTGGAGCCTGGATAGAAAGCGTCAAGAAGCAGATATCGTCCTCACAAACGATTGCGATCTGGATTATGCTGGCAGACAGCTTCTCGAATTCCTTCGAACTCGGGGCGTCGTTCAATAGTCTAAATTCAATTCTTAGATCATTCTCACTCTGGAGTTAATGAATAAGCGGTAAGGTCGACACAGGTTGTATTTTCGGAATAATCCGATTTTCCGTCAAATTCGAATCAAGCGACTCTGCGAATGATGCCGATTATGATGTTGGGCTGCGTAGAGTTTGCGTGGTTTTATCGATTTTCAGTCGCTTCGGCACCAGGGATGAAATGATGCGACATCGCCTTCGACTATTTACCGGTGAAGAAGAGACGACTCAGGAAGTTGCTGAGAACGTCACCGTACGTTTGAGCGACATTTCGCAAGCGTTGCTCGACGCCGCTCGCTGGAATCGGACTTGGCTGGCCGATTTTGCCGATGATGAAATTCAGGTTTCGAGTGATCTTTACGAGATCATTTCCGCATACATGCGATTGCGTCCAGGTGCGTGACTCGGTTAAGCTCGGCACAACAGCGGCATGATTTGCCGGTTCAGTCATACGAACCGTGCCGGTCGTTTCGCCTTGCACCGTTTGCTGTCAGGTCACGCGAAGCGACGACTTTTTCACATTTTGGGATGACCATAAGTGACTCTGCGAGAACAGGCAGAGGCCATTTGGGGCGCGGGTGTCGCCGCGGTTGACTCTGCGACGCTAGTTCGACGTAAGATCCAGTGCGACCATCGCTCCATTACGGTTGCCGGTGAAAGACTGGATATCGCATCAATTGGTCGGATCATTGTCATCGGCGCGGGAAAAGCCGGGGCTGGAATGGCCGCCGGCGTTGAGTCATCGCTCGGAAGTGAATTGGTGGCATCTAAGGTTGTTGGATGGGTCAATGTCCCTTCCGATTGTATTCGACCTTTGCAGCAGATTCATTTGCATGCTGCCCGTCCAGCCGGAGTGAATGAGCCTACTTCTGATGGCGTGCTTGGTTGCCAGCGAATAATCGAACTGGTGTCGTCACTCACTGAAAACGACTTGTGCCTGGTGTTGATATCTGGT
>JBAXBD010001224.1:0-1181 GCA_037142165.1 Schlesneria sp.
AAATATCCTGCCGATGAAGTGACCGAAGCGGCCGAAATCCGCAGAAGCGACCATTGGGCGTTTCAACCGATCCGGTCGATCGTCCCTCCACATCACTCCGATGATTTCCTGCGACGTAACGGGATTGATGATTTTATTCTCGATCGACTTTCGCGTGAAAGAATCGCTCCGTCGCCTGCGGCTGACAAGACCACGGTTGTCCGACGAGTTCATCTCGATCTTCTGGGTGTGCTTCCATCGATCGAAACCGTTCGGGAGTTTCTGGCGGACCAATCGCCCGATGCCTATGAACGACTTGTCGACCGAATGATTGCCTCGCCTCATTATAGAGAACGCTGGGGTCGTGACTGGCTCGATTCTGCCAGGTATGCCGACTCAAACGGATTCACTCGCGACCAGCCTCGTACGATCTGGAAATACCGCGACTGGGTGGTGGGCGCGTTCAATGAAAACCTGTCGTTCGACCGGTTTACCATCGAGCAGATCGCCGGTGATCTGCTTCCCAAACCGACACTGGAACAACTGGTTGCCACGGGCTTCCACCGAAATACTTTGATCGATGAAGAAGGGGGAACCGACCCGGAACAATTCCGTGTCGAAGCGGTGGTTGATCGCGTCAACACGACTGGTTCTGTCTTTCTGGGGCTGACGATTGGATGTGCTCAATGCCACGATCACAAGTACGACCCGATTTCACAGCGTGAATACTACCAGCTTTACGCGTACTTCAATTCAACTGAGTTCGCCCCTGGAGACCCTGCCGCACCTCGGATCGATGTTCCATCATCTGATCAACTGAAGAATGGCGAACCCGAACGACTGGCAAAGATACGAAGCGAAATCCGTCGGCTGGAACAGGAGTTGAAAGAACAGGCACCAAACATCGCAGCCGATCTGGCCGTTTGGGAAAAAGAGCTGACCGAGGACGAAAAGAAAAAGCTGCCGTTCAACGTGAAGAATGCCGTTGATCTACCACCCATGGACCGGTCGGAAGTTCATAAGCGAGATCTCGATGGATATTTTCGGGGACTGAGTGTTGCTCGCGAGAAATACCCGCAATTAAACGAGATCGCTCGTTTACGTAGTTCAGAGCCAAAGTTTCCGACCACAATGATCACTCGCGAAACCAAGTCACCTCGTGAAGCCTATATCCAGATTCGGGGCGACTTTTTGCGGAAGGG
>JBAXBD010001225.1:0-1180 GCA_037142165.1 Schlesneria sp.
CAGTTCAGGCGGATAGTACGAGAGATCTCGATCAGGTTCGGACGTGACTTTTCTGCGGCGTGGTTGGCTGGATGACGTTTTGACATCATCGCCATTTGGACTATTATTCATTTGCTTCGTCTCACATGAGCGTCTTGCCCGGCTTTACATTTGGGCAAGGCGCTCAATTTCATTTACTGGCGTGCGAAATCCTTCTTGCGACTGCCACGGCCTTTGCCTGAGACAGCTCCAACAGATGGCGACGGTTTCAATCGATTGACTCTCGAATGCTTCGCACGTTGGTTCAACGTTCGATCCTCCGAAACGTCTGAATCGCCCGACGCTGCTGCATCGGGCGTGTCCATCCAGCCGATTCGGCGAAGTTCGTCTGCGACCGTCGTAACGCACTCACTGGAGACGGCACGACATAGTCCAAATCGCTGAATAACGATCGATCCTTTGTTGTTGAGTGAGTCGACAACTCGACGTAGTTTCCACTGAGGGATGACCACACCGCTGTAATCTCCTTCAATGCGTTTAGCAAGTTCTTGTAAAGTCAGAAGCTTGTCGGCCATGAACCATTCCTAACTAGTTGCGAGAGAAAATTGACTGACAATTTAATCGTGTTCGAAAATTTCGAATGCAGAATAGATGGATCGACGTTTTTTCAAAGAATTTACGCCGACCGCTGTTCGTGGCACT
Source organism: Schlesneria sp. (assembly GCA_037142165.1). GTDB lineage: Bacteria > Planctomycetota > Planctomycetia > Planctomycetales > Planctomycetaceae > Schlesneria. The sequence continues at coordinate 682 of JBAXBD010001225.1, forward strand.
CTCAACAACAGTTAGTCAATCGACTTACGGCAGCATTATTTTTTTTGGAATTTTTTGACTTTGTCGAAAATGTTGAACGGTTCAGTTTCAGTATTGGTTCACAACGGGCATTGATGCCATGCGAACTAATATCCAAACCTTTGGAATCATAAGAGTAAGCATTCGCTGAAATGATTGGGCTTCCAGAGGAACGCCATGTTCCCCCTGGAAGCCCAACAAATTGATAAGTTTCATTTCGAATGGATTTTGAAAAACGATTTAAAGGGATTTTCAAATCGCCACGGCCTCAGATGTTGCTCGTGATGTTGACCGCCGAAGTTTTTGGCCATACTGATATGCCGTTGTCGAGACGACGGGTTTTGCCGCTGCCAGGGATGGACGCGGCATCTCTCGTTTTAACCGGGAACCGGCCATCAATTGAGTCGACGCGGTTTACCTGGCTTCGATCGTTGTGACGTTCCGTTCTTCACGATCGCTTCGACCTCGATCGGTTGATGGA
>JBAXBD010001226.1:0-1179 GCA_037142165.1 Schlesneria sp.
AGACAACGGCGCTCAGTGCAGTGTCACTTTTGAAGACAGCATGTGCCACTGCTTGACCGTCTTCGGTCAAGCAGTGCTCTTCAGCCGCCAGACAGCAGCAGACACTGCTTCGCCAAGGACTCCGAAGCGGTCGCGCACGATGCGAACATCAAACGTTGACATCGCCATTGTCCCTCGACAAATCACCGATTCCTTGCGATTACCTGGATCGTGATCGAACGAAACGCCTTTGGCGAGCGGAGCTAAGACTGTGTATTCCTTTTGCCCCTTTCTTCCATTCGTTTAGATGGATATTGTCTGAAATCAGTCGAATTGAATTTGATATCCCGAACACGAGCCTCGAAATCATGGGCGAATTCTTCAAAGGATGGCGGGGAAAAACAGGCGTTTTGACGCTGGTAACGGCGTGCGTGATGATGGGAGCGTGGGTGAGGAGTTTTGGGAGGATGGAATTGATCCACATCTGTCCGGGAAGGTCGCTTGTTATCATCGGGTCAAGGAATGGAAGCCTCTGCCTGATGCGTTCAGTATATCAAACGCACGAAGTGGCCATTTCGAAGTCAATCACCATTTTCAATTCCAGCCTTAAACGGATCGGTGTCGGATGTTCCTCTGAAAAGAGTTCAGATGAAACAAACATCAAGTATTGGACGAAAGAGAATTGGCCCGTTCACGATACGGTTTCCCAATCGTATTGGACGTTCGGAGGCTTTCTATTTGGAACCGAATCGCATACGACGATCTCGGACGAACATGATGAGTTGATTGCGATGGCTCCCTACTGGTCCATCGTCGTTCCACTGACGCTCATTTCACTTTGGATTTTGCTTTGCAATCCGCGCGACTCGACCCCAAAGAAAATCGCTGAACGCAATTCCGAAAAGGTGGTGTGAAGCTCAATCGATTAGACTCACAAAGACCAGGAATGGCACATTGTTTTTGGCCAATTCAGATAATCTTCAAAAGTGAAACCCGATGCCAATTTCAGCCGATCGCCCCCTGCGAGTTTGCAGCTTTGAAAGTCGCCGTGCTGTTGAAATGAAGTCGTTAATCGAACGAAGCAGTGCGATTGCGACGATCGCTCCTTCCATGCGTGAAATCCCGCTTGATGAAAATCCAGACGCGTTTGCGTTTGCCGACGAACTGCTGGCTGGAAAGATCGTTGTCATGATTTTCATG
>JBAXBD010001227.1:0-1170 GCA_037142165.1 Schlesneria sp.
GCATAAGGCTGCCGTAATACCAGGCCGTTGAATCGTCCAGTTCAACACAAGCTGGGCGACGGAAGAATGACACTCGGCCGCGATCGGTCTCAGTCGATCCAGAAAATCCTGGTTTTTGTTCCATTCATCACCAGAAAACATCGGATATTTCCGACGGCCATCCTTGGGATCGAACTGGTAATCGCGGCCGAGTTTTCCCGCTAATAATCCCTTCAATAAAGGCCAATAGACAATCACGGACACTTCGTTATTCATGCACCACGGTAATTGCGAAGATTCGATTTCGCGTTGAAGCATGTTGTAATGCGGTTGGTAGGCTGAAATTGGACAGACTGCATGAAATTCTTCCAGTTGATCGCGACTGAAATTCGAAACACCAACACTGCGAACCTTACCCTGATCAACTAACGTCTTAATTCCTGCGGCTGATTCAATGAGCGGTGTTTTGGGATCTGGCGCGTGCAGATAATAAAGATCGATTCGATCGGTCCCCAATCGTTGCAGGCTCTCTTCACATTCTCGAATTAACGTCGCAGCACGAGCGTCTTTCGCCTGAACGAAATCGTCATAGTGAATTCCTCCCTTGGTTGCGATCACCAGTTCGTCTCGTCGGTGCCCGAGCGCACGACGAATCATTTTTTCGCTTTCGCCGTCGTAGCCGTAACAATACGCGGTATCGAAAAAATTCAAACCGGCATCCGCAGCCGCTTCAAGCGTCGCAAGACTTTGCTCTTCGGTGACGTTGACACTGGTAATCCCGGCAATCGGCCAGCAACCCATCGCGAGTGGAGTCACATAGATTCCGGAACGACCGATCTCGCGAAGTGAGAACGTCATACAGTGTCCAAAGGTCGAGTTTCGTCAGCCGGACGTAATCGTCCCTCATTTCATGAGATGAAAGACGATTACTTTTTACGCCGATTAACGTTGTGGTTCAGGATTCTCGCCAGCCGGCTTTTCAGCGGCGGCCTTTTCTTTCACCAGGGTCTTACGGCCTTGACGAAGGTTCTCGAAGCTGTCACCAGAAATCACGTAGTACCATTCAGCAAATCGACGGTTCAGATCCTTGACCAGCTTCTCGCCGGCCTTCAGCTTCTCTTCATATGCTGTGACGTCCGCCTTGTGCTTTTGCACCGAGACTTCGTATTTCGCCAAGGCCTCTTCGTAAGC
>JBAXBD010001228.1:0-1167 GCA_037142165.1 Schlesneria sp.
GCCAGACGTCAATCTGGCGGACGTCGAGACTGTACTCGAAGGATTGGCCAGCAACTGCTTCTACTTGCAGTGGGATCGAAACCGTTATCGATTCGGCCTGACCCCGAATCTGAACCAGGTCTTGGTTTCACGACGTGGTGCGGTCCAGAACAAGGCGATCGACGAAAGGATTCGAAAACAGACGGAGAAATTGTTCGGTAAACATTCCGTGGAAGGATCTAAATTCATCGAACGTCGCTTCTTTCCCACACGAAGCAACGAGGTTCCGGAAATTCCCAAACTGACTCTCGTGATCATGGGTCTCGATCACGCGGCGGAGGACAAGAACACGCTGGCGCTGATGGAGTCGATCGTTCGTGATTCGGGGACGAGTGGACGAACGATGAAATCGGCACTGATTTTTGCCGTAGCCGATCCTTCAGAGAACACGCACGACATGGCCCGCGAGGCTCTCGCCTGGGAAGACATCAACGATGACGAAGAAACAAAGAAATCGGTCGATGAAGGGCAACTGAAGCTTCTGGAACGGAACCTGAACGGCTCCCGTCGCGACTTGGATGAAGCGATTTTACGAGCGTACAACCATTTGTACCTGCTCGGCAAAGACAACAAGCTTTGCCATATTCCACTGGGGAATATCACAAGTTCTGGAGCGGGATTAGTTCAAATCTATCTGGAGCGCCTCGGCAGCAGTGGCGGGCGGGACGAAGTTGTTGAATATGTTGCCCCTCGGAAGTTACTCAACTACTGGCCCACGGCCCTGACCGAATGGTCGACCAAGGCAGTTCGTGACGCGTTTTATTCGTCGCCTCAATTGCCACGTTTGCTCAATCCCGACGCGGTCAAGCGGATGATCGCGACTGGCGTCTTGGATGGTCTATTCGGCTATGCAACGAAGGACGCGTCTGGACGATTAAAACTCGAAAAACTGAAAGAATCGCTCCTCGACGCCGAAGTCGAAATCTCAGACGACGTTTACATTTTAAAGGGGGACGACGCGCTCAAATTGAAAGAGCCGCCGCGTCTCGCTGGCCTGACAATCAAGCCTGAACAGGTGTCGGTGAAGGTTGGCGAACAGGTGTCGTTCCAGGTTGCGGGTGTTGATCAATACGGCGATCCCTGTCCCGTCACACAAACAACATGGTCCGCCACAACGGGGAACATTAC
>JBAXBD010001229.1:0-1167 GCA_037142165.1 Schlesneria sp.
GAGATGGAAAACAATCAAGTGTCTACCTCAAAACTCATCACTGAATACATCACAGAAAGGTTCTGAAACGATGAGAATTCGTGGTAAACGCTAGACGTCCGTAAGCACGGAAATGCCATAAATCGCTGTATTTCAGGGGTTTTGACGCTGAAATTTAAGTCCAGTGCGTCAGCTTGTTTCGCCGCTCGGTTGGACTCACCGATTTGCAATGGGCGCCGACCAAGGCTCATGACAGAATCGGTGGATAATTCTGTCATTTTTGGATAATTTGGAAACCGGAAACCCTATTTTTCCAGGGGTTTTCAACAAGTTCGCTTCGTTCGCGACGTAGAGGCCGCTGGTTCAAATCCTGTCATCGCAACTTAATAAACTCGTTCTTCAATGCAATTGTCTCCGAACGCACCTCAGAGCGGCGATTCGGAAACGCTGCTCCTTCATGACAGAAAACAACATTCGTTTTCAGAATGGTGGTTCGTGCATTGCAAAATGAACACAAAAAAGCCCTTGCGCAGTTTCGAAGAATACGAAGCTGCCGTGACAACCTGCGTCTGGAATGGCGAGGAACAGCTTACAACGCGGATCTTTGGTGTGCTAGCTGCGGCTATGTCCATACAGGTGACGGCCAGCTGATCGACTGGCACGACACAGAACAGATTGCGTGGCAAAAGATCTCGAAGCGGCAATCGACGATCATCAGTAATCCGATGGAAGTAGCGCAGTGATCGCACCGCCCTCATCGTCTTCGATAAACCAAAGCGCTTCGGCCTTGTAGGGGTCTTCGAAGATCTGGAGGTAATCGAGGCCGTTCTTTTCCTTCGCCAGCTTTTGGAGCTCTCTGAGGCATCGGAGGATTGAATCGCGGTACAACTCGATCGCCGTCGGTGTCGCAACAAACGGCTTTTCTGGGGACGGCTGAAACATATAACAGGACTCGGGTGATTCGAAGGGAATCTCCTGAAGTTTGTGGATCGGGTTTTCCATAATTTGATGAAGGAAGGAGATAAAAAGGGCCCAAAGGCCCCGTCACGGTGTCGTCGCATGCGCGATCGCTCGACGGACACAGGGGCAATGGTAGAGACCAGCTTGGGCTGGATCTTGCAGTTTTGCAAACTCCAAAACGAAGATCGTCTTCTGACACGCCGCCAACAGCTCAGGAGCCGCAGCAAT
>JBAXBD010001230.1:0-1166 GCA_037142165.1 Schlesneria sp.
GTTTGTTTGTCTGCTGATTCGACGGCGGCGGATATTTTCGCGCAGGCCGCGCAGCACAAGCTTCGCTTTCCTTTACTGATCGACGGGACGGCCACGCTGCGTGATCAGGTGAATTCCACCGGATATGCACCTGCCTCATCACGGTTCGGGCCGTATTGCGATAATATTGTCGGAATGAACTGGAAGCTGCCGAACGGGCATATTGTTCGGCTGGGTGAACGGGTCGTGAAGACCACGACCGGATATGACTTGTTTCGCTTCCTGCTTTCAACAGGAAATCGGTTTGGTCAGCCAATCGATTATGTCTTGCGACTACGACCCGATTGCGGTGTGACAAGTCTCTCTGTTTTGTCAGGCCCGATCGACGCTGTTGCTCAAGCTGTACCGCAATTGTTGAAAAATTGCTGGATGCACTGGTTTGACGCGATTGATTTCATCGTCGAACCGGGGAATGAAACTGGCCGACTTCGATTGGTTGTGAATTGTCCGGCAGAAGAATATTCGCTGGTTGAGGCGTTTGTTTCCGGATTTGCGGCTTCTCAGTCGCTGGCCTGGGACGTGGAAAAAGATGTTCCGATTCCGACTGACGGCTGTCCTGATTTCGTGTTTAAGACAGTGCCGGAAAATGCGATTGAATTGGCTCGCGAGATCACCCGGTCGGGCGAATTCCGTTGCGTCACGATTTGTTATCACGGGGTCATTCACGGCTATTTCAATCATGATGCTGGCAACTCTAATCGGATCAGGGACTTAGTTGTGAAGAAGGCTGAAGAGTTGCAGGCCGTTGGTGGCGACTGGTATTCGCGTCATCTTCCTGCTGCGACACTCAGCGCATTGGAAGCGGGCTGGATTTCGATCTTTGAACGGGAAATAAATTAATCGTGACCGCTTCGAACCCTCATACGACATCCAACGGCGAATGCGCGTCACCTGACCAGGATCTGCTGGCAAGTTGCGTTCATTGCGGATTTTGTCTGGAAGTCTGTCCAACCTATAAGTTGACAGGTGATGAGAACAATTCACCTCGCGGTCGATTGCGTCTGTGGCGTGAAGAAGCCGAGGGGCGACTGGCTTACGATCCCTGGACTGATTTTTACACGTCTGAATGCGTTGGTTGTCTCGCGTGCGAATCGGCTTGCCCGGCCAATGTGCCGTACGGCGAAATC
>JBAXBD010001231.1:0-1163 GCA_037142165.1 Schlesneria sp.
GCGATACACTCGATCTTGCGATCGGACAGTCAAAGTTAACAGTGACACCGCTTCAAATCGTTCGAGCAATGGCGGCCATCGCCAACGGCGGAAATCTTGTCACTCCGCATCTTGCTGCGGAGTCAGGCCCCAGCCTCATGAACGAGTCGAGTTCAATACGCAGTTCACCGTCACACCTTCAACCCGCCTCCATCGATGGCCTGCACCCTGAAACGCTAGATGATATCCGCGAAGGACTGACGATGGTCGTCCACCATCCTCGTGGAACCGGTTACAAAACCGTCCGTATGAAAGAAGTCACGATCGCTGGCAAGACTGGCACGGCGGAAACGAATGGCATCGATCACGCCTGGTTCGCTGGATATGTCCCCGCCGAACAACCTCGGATTGCCTTTGTCGTCGTCCTTCAAAACGGCGGAGGGGGTGGCGCAGCAGCCGGTCCGGTCGCTCATGAATTCGTCAAGAAATTAGTCGAGTTGGGACTCGTCACAAAAGTGCCTGATCTCATCAGTGAACGCACAGTAAGACGTCCATCTCAGAAGCAGTAATCCTCCCATGAATATCCCTGTTTCACGTGCCATTCACCTGAGAAGCTGAACTTATTTCCAATTTTTACAAAATGAAAAAACACGAGAAAGTCGTGTTGACCCAATGGAAATAAGCCTCTATGTTTCGCCCGCTTGCTCTGACTGTTACTCAATCAAGCAACGCGTCGGTAAGAACAAATCTCAGCCATTGAATTGAATCCCGCTAACAATCTCATCGAACGAAACCCGCGTTCGACGATGACCTGATTGAACTCCACATCCACTCATTTCGGCCCCATGGACGAACGGTATCTGACATTGCGGCATGGATGCTGCCTTACTGATAACGAAGAGCGGATACGGGACGTCTCACATGGATGTGATACGTCCCGTGAATATTGCTGAGTCCGATCGCCCCGGAAGCAACTGATGTCCTTCGCCCCCCTGGGACCAGTTGCTTCCGGGCTTTTTTTGTAACGCGCCGATGATTGAGGCAACGCTCAATGCACGTTTCCGCGCCTCATCTCGTGTTGGCGATTATTTCTGAACACCGCGTTTTTTGTAACGCGTCGCTCATTGAGGCAGCATTCAGCGCACGTTTCCGCGCCTCGTCTTGTGTTGGCGATCTTCAAATAT
>JBAXBD010001232.1:0-1163 GCA_037142165.1 Schlesneria sp.
ACGTTTTTCGCGAGCTTCAAATTGCTCCGGCGTTAATGACTGGATTCGATTGTCGGCGAAAACAATGATCGGAGTTTTGGTTTGTCTTGCTCGTTCAATGACAGAATCCCGCACCTCTTGGAACGCCGCCTGCGCTTTTTCCGTGATGCTCTTTCCGTCCGGTTCGGGGCTCGTCATTGGTCAGTCCCTTTCGTTGCTTCAATTAATTTCCAGGTTGTGTCATTGTAAACTATCATGGTCGAACTTTTTGATTGGGCGATCAGTTGGGGTGGGAGTTGAGACCCGTCAAAGCATGACCAGTGATTCACAATCGGTCGATAAAGTAAGTGGAAGTTACTGAGTCCACGCGAATAGCGTTGTCGGATTGTTTCTTCAGGCAGTCCATGCCCACCCTGCTTGACTCGGTTTGCAACCCGAGCGACGGCCATGTCGGGCGAAGGGAGCCATACAAAGAACAATTCAACAGAGAAGCCGCAATTCTTCCATACAATGATTCGCCGAACGTAGCTTCGGGCTGCTAGTGTTGTCTCGAACGAAAATGTCGCTCGTCTACTGACGAGCGTTTCCATCCGTTCCAACATTAATTCTGAGGCTCTGATGTTCTGGCTCTCGGGCGCGAACGGGGATAAGCCCGCAGCGATCAGATCGGCATTCAGGAATTCTGTACAATGAACGTGGCTTGGCAGAAACCGGTTTGCAAACGTTGTCTTTCCCGCTCCGTTTGGGCCGGCAATCACGAAAATTCTCGGCGGTTCATCAGGGGAAGTCACCGGCAAATACTCAACATCGATTTTTGGATAAATCAGGAAACGGCACGACGAGAGCAATATACCATAGTGTCGAGCATGGAACGAGGCGAATTGGCCGACTATCGATCCTCAGGTTTTACTACGCATTCTGATAATGTGGGGAGTTGATGCGGCAGACTTGGTCGCTCACAAAAACTTTAAGATTCTGATTTAGAAAAGTCGAAGACAAAAAGGGGAATGGTGTGTGTCACCAGCTACGAAAAATTCTTATCCCCATTTCTCGGGCTCCTTAGCGAAGCCATGGCGAACCGAATCACGGCGATTCCGAAAACTCAGATCGTGGTAAAAAGTTTAGTTTGAAGCGTAATATTCGTTGCCGAAACGATGATCATCTGCCACATGTCAAATAGACTC
>JBAXBD010001233.1:0-1155 GCA_037142165.1 Schlesneria sp.
AAATGACAGATCCTGTAGGGGGCTTGTCGCCTAATGTGGAACTCTTCCGAGTCACCTTTTTACATTCGCCAATCAAACCGCCTGCATTGTCTCGAATCGTGATCACACCATCCTGAACGCTGACGTCCGCTTCGGTGGTTAATTCGAGTTTGCCACTTTTTAACAACCCCTCACTGCGAACCGGATCGAGGCCGTTCCAGCCATCGCCCGGCAAGCCACCAAAATACCCGATCCCAAGAAACCGATTGCCACCTTGAGCGACCAGTTGGATACCAAGTTTGACCGTGTTTCCATCACGAATGATTTCTCCCACATATTCGCCTTGAATGGCGAAGTCGGAATCTGCCTTTTGTGGATCAAGCACAGCTTTCTCTTGAGCGAAGCCAACAGAGCCACTAACTGCAAATGCTGACACGATAAGACTGCACGTTAAGGGGAACACAAGAGTCCAGCGCATGATCGAAACTCCCAAGCTGAAGTGAGGGAACATAATCGGAATTGATCGAAACGAAACGGAAACGAAATTGTGTGGTGGAACGAGACGAGTTTCAACCGGCGACCGTTGCATCCACAAACCGGCCGGGATTCAACAGGCCGTGTGGATCAAGTTGTCGTTTGAGTTTTTGCATTAACCCCCAGCTCGGTTCTGGATCACCGCACATCGGCATCTTCGTTTTCCATTCGGGATCGCAATGGAGCACCACAAGGTTACCGCGAGCGGATCTCGCCAATTGTCGAAGTTCATTGAGAATGGCGGTTGTCGAATCGATCGACGCCGCTTCGTCCGGCAGTTGTCCAATGACAATTCCGTTCCCCGCATGCACCTGAACAGCAACACCCAGGCGGGTCGCCAGGCCGGCAAATTCCATACTGCGTGACGGCAACAGATTCGCCTGAAATGTCAGCGGGTCATCGGCACACGTGGGGAATTCGGTCAGTTCTTCCCACAGCCGAGTCGCATCCGGTCCAGAGATTCGTTCCTCGGAAAGCACGCCACACGGCGTTAATTCGCGTCGAAGAGTTTCCATCTGCCATTCGACCTCGCGCACGGACCCTTCCACACCGACACACAGAACCAGTACGGTGGGATGACTATGAGTACGAGCGGCGGTTCCGATCAACTTCGCTGCGGGGGAGTTCAGTACGTCGATTGCC
>JBAXBD010001234.1:0-1152 GCA_037142165.1 Schlesneria sp.
GCACTACCGAACCATGGAAGTCGTCGGCGGCTTTCTTCAGTACTGCCAGGGCAACGCTCGTGGTCGGCTGATTCTTTTGTGCGGCGACCACCAACCCGAATACACAAAAGCGATCCGCGACGTGATTCAGGCACACCCCGCAGGTCACCGGGTTGTCGTCGTCGAACAGATGCTCAGCGCCAGAGAACTCGCATCGTGGGTGCAGTTAGGTGATTACAGTCTCTCCGTACCGAAGACGGATAATTTTTCGATCTCGACCCTTGAGTCAATGGGCTGTGGAACAGTGCCGATCCTCGCGAATCTGGAAGGCTATAGCATGCTAAGAGCCTGTCCTGCCGTTCGCTGGATGACCCGGTTCGAACCGGCCGACTTCGCAACGACGTTCACCGAAACTGGCAAGTCCTGGCCAACACCACTTGATGCTCAAAGTCGGGAATGCGTTCAATTTGTGCAGGATGGTTACTCAACAGAAGGTGCCATCCGCGATATTGCCGCGTTCTACCTGGGCAACCGACAACGACAAGCTGCCATCCTGAAACGAGCCGCGTGAAATCATAGGTGACATTATAGGTCCTATAGGTCTTATACGTCCCATTCCTGTCTTTCATGGGACTTATGGGACGAATAGGACTTATGAGACAAGAAGAAGGCTGACACCCAAACTTATTTGGAGGTCTTTTGAATGATCGATGATGTTATTAGGGGGGCTGCTGTTGATCGCGGTCGGTCAATCGCGATCCCGTCGCGCGAACCTGTTACGTCCCTTTTTGCGGGGCCGGTGGATGCCTTGCTGCTGGCTGCTGAATGGTCGTTTCGACAGGTCTATTGGCGAAGTTCCCGACTTCGTGGGTGGATCAAACGTTTGAAATCGAAGAAAGCTCCAGCAGCTCAAGTCGCGGACAAACAGGCATTGATGGAACATCTGCAGGCGATTGGTGTCACCCCTGGTTCGTTGGTGATGGCTCACACTTCCGTTTCAGGGTTAACACTGACGGAAGGGGATCTGGTGACAGGCAAACCCGCGAATTCGATGCAGGTTGCCCAGGATTTGGTTTCTATGTTGACCGGAATGGTTGGCGAGACCGGGACGCTCGTTATGCCGACGCACCCGATTTACAAAGCACGATCCGGTGCGGCTGCGGAGACAGATCA
>JBAXBD010001235.1:0-1151 GCA_037142165.1 Schlesneria sp.
CTCGTTTTCGTTGCGATCGGTGGAACAACATTCGTCGCAGCGATCCTTGGCAAACGATTGCAACCCCCTGGCTCAGATTTCGATCAATTCAACCAGACGAAACAGGATGGGCCACCCGACGCTCCCGCTGCCCCTTTGTCACCGCTCAATTATTGTTGTTCCAACTGTGGAGCGAAGCTGACGAACCAGGCCGACGTCTCACCGCTGGGGGACGTGAAATGCTCGTTCTGCCGCCAGTGGTTTAATATCCATCGTCCGACATCTCGAACATGAACCGGCACAGCCGGTTTATGCGGCTCGAAAGACGGGATTAAAATAGGGTAATCGTTCGCGCGTTGCCGGCACGAACAAAATCCAGGCGACGCTAGGGCAAAGGCCCGTTAACCACCCCCGCAGGGGGGGGGGTTGCGTTTTGGATTGTGGGCTTTTTTGATAGAACATCTTTCAACACGCCGCCGCCGAAAACAGGAAAATTTTATTTCTGTGTTCTTCGTGTAAGATTTCGGTTCGGCCCGAGTTATTCATTTCAGAACGAATCGATTTTTCCCATCGAACCTGGGTCGAAACGTCAGGCTGGTCGTTTAACCACATTCGCAATAGTCCACCATGACGGAAGGTGACGATGTACGAGCAGCCGCGAACACGTCCGAGCCTGCTGGTCCGTCTGCAAGGCGAACGTGATGAGCGGGCGTGGGCTGAGTTTTCGCTGATCTACGAGCCGCTGGTCCTGCGGCTCATGCGTCGACGTGGTTTACAGGAATGTGACGCTCGCGATGCGACTCAACAGGTTTTGATTCGCATCAGTGGCGCCATTGAACGCTATCAGAATGACGGGGCCGACGCGTCGTTTCGGCGATGGTTGTTTCGAGTCGCTCGAAATGTGGTGGTCACTTTTTTGACTCGACAATCAGGACAGCCAAAAGTGCTGGATCACGATCAGATTGCCAATGCACTGGATGCGATCACCGCCGATTGTGCTGAGTCAAAGCTGTTCGATGTCGAGTATCGGCAGCAGGTGCTTGCCTGGGCGATCGAACAGGTGCGACGGGATTTTAAGGACTCGACATGGCAGGCCTTTGTCGAGTCGAGCATTCACGGCCGGCCAATCGCCGAAGTGGCCAGCGAACTGGGCCTGTCGGTTGGAAGTGTCT
>JBAXBD010001236.1:0-1148 GCA_037142165.1 Schlesneria sp.
ATCGCCAGCAGCAGCTTTCTCGGTTACATGCTTGCAGCCGGCATCAAGGAAATTGAACTTGGTTACGCGGCCGTGGAAAAGGCGATGGAAGATACGGCAAGTCAACAAGCAGCGCGGCTGCTGCGAAAGATCGAATATCTCTCCATGATCAGTACGGTCGCTCCGATGCTGGGGCTGATGGGAACTGTCTGGGGAATGATCCTGGCATTTATGGAATTCGAACGTAAGGCGAATCCGCAGGTCAGCGAATTGGCACCGGGGATTTACAAGGCTCTCGTGACCACGTTGTTTGGTTTGATCGTTGCCATTCCTGCGATTGCCGCGTTCGGTTTCTTTCGCAATCGCATCGATGAACTGGTTGCTCAAACAGCGATCACGGCCGAGCAGGTCTTCTCTGATCTGAAACGAGCGCAGTTGATGAAACGACGTGAGGAGCGCCGCCAGGCTCTCGCTCCAGAAGCTGGCAGTCTTCCCGTCGCCCGAGTTGTTCCTCGGGAGAAGCGAGGATGAAAGTCCCGACACGCACGCAGGATCGGGGCTTCGCGTTCAACATCACGCCGCTGATCGACGTGGTGTTTCTACTGATCATTTTCTTTCTCGTCGCCAGTCATTTCATTCGCAACGAGAATGTCGAACGGATCGAACTTCCTCTTGCATCAAAAGCGCTGGAAGACGAAGAATCAGCCAATCGTCTGGTTGTTACGATCGTCGCCAGTGGTGAAATATCCATAGGGCCAACCACGATTGCTCCAGAAGAATTCGAACAGCGTTTGCAGTTATTGATCGCCAAACACGGGGCGGCAGCGACGGAGCTTCGCATTCGAGCCGATCGAAGTGTGCTCTACTCGAACGTGGAACCGATGCTGATGACTGCGGCGCGAAACGGAGTCACCAAAGTCCGATTCGCAGTCCTCAAACCATAAGAGCCCAACGGATTAAGCAGCGTTCATAGATCGCTGTGGCAAGCCGTGATTTCCACAAAGGCGTCGTAGAAGCCGCTGCCGCCGCCCCAATCGGTCGGTTCTTCCGGCGTCAGGGTGTTGGCCGAAACAAAATTTCCTTCCGCGTCGTCATGTCCCCCGAAGGGCATCCAGGCCAGGCCCGGTCCGACTCGGTCTGAGATCCGGCAGATTGCTTTCACTATTCCC
>JBAXBD010001237.1:0-1145 GCA_037142165.1 Schlesneria sp.
CGGAGTGAAACTCTGTTTCCGTTCTGACGCCGCCTCCAACAGCCGCAACGCCCCGTTCGAAGCGGCCATGGCCGTCGCGTACGGACTCCCCGAACGAGAAGCCCTCCGATCGATTACCCTGACCTCTGCCGAAATCCTGGGTGCAGCCGACCGACTAGGCTCCTTAACCGCCGGAAAACGAGCCAACATTATCATCACAGATGGATCGCCATTGCAGCCGACCACGCAAATCAAAGGAATCCTGATCTACGGTCAGCCCTTCCAACCCGAAAGCCGTCAGACAAAGTTCTACGACAAATACAGGGCAAGATTAAAGAAGCAATAGAAACCACTGTCGGACAAATCCGTGTGCCACTGTTTCGCCGTCTTCGGTGGAACACTGCTCTTCAGAAATTTCCAGACAATGCACTCTCAAACCGCCAAAAAAGGCAATAGAAGAGAGTTTTGACCACGAATCTGACGAATCCAACGAATAAGAAACACCAGATTTTTAAAGACTTTTGAATTTTCCGATTAGCGAAGATTAGTGCTGATTAGTGTTCCAATCTTTCTTTTCTTCGTTTCCCGTTCTCCGCGAGCCTGATTGACCCAGAAGATACCCGTTTCTCCTTCCTATGAATGATGAAACCATCAATCTTCCCGTCTTCGATATTTGATTCGTGAAATTCGTAAGATTCGTGGTCAACTCGATCTTCTTTTCGGCGTCTTTTGGTCAATTTCTTGGCCAACTTCCCCGGAATCCAAATTTCCCGGCAACTCGCAGTCTTGCAGTGAGAAGCCAACCACGCAACAATCCGTGGCTCGATATGGCCGAGTGGCGAAACAGGCAGACGCACAGGACTTAAAATCCTGGGTCACGAAAGTGGCGTACGGGTTCGATTCCCGTCTCGGCTATTGACTTACGCATTGCTTCGGCCCGATGAAGCAGAATTCGCTCTTCTTGCGTACCCTTGTTTCAAAAGACTTCCGCTCGGGTCGTAAGCGTCAGGGTTTCCACAGCATTTTCTGACAATTTGAGGGAAACCAATTGACCAATACGCCATCTGGTCGAATCCAGTGACAATCAAGCCTCGCCTCCAATCGGCGGGCGCGATATTTCCAATTTCGTTCGGTTCCCTTCGCCGTAACTTAAGCCACGTAGATTG
>JBAXBD010001238.1:0-1137 GCA_037142165.1 Schlesneria sp.
GTGCTGAAGCTGACCGACGATGACACGGTCGCCAAGTCACGAGTGCAACTCGCAGACGCCAGTTTCAAAGCGGCCGAAAAGAACTTTAAAGAACGGGAAGAGGCGACCAAGAAAGCCATCGAACAAAAGACCGCGATGGAAAAAGCTCTGACCGAAGCAAAAACAAAGGAACAGACCGCTCTGGCGGCTGTTGAAGCAGCAAAAACAGAACTCGCCGCCAAGCCCGATGACGAAGCATTGAAAAAGAAGAAAACCGATGCAGAAGCCGCTGCCGGAAAAGAAACGGAAGCGGTGAAGAAGGCTCAGGAAGCTTTCGATGCATCGGCAAAGACCGTCGTTCAGTCGGAAAAAGGGCAGCAAACGGCCGACGAACAACAGAAACAAGTCAAACTGGTACTGGACCAGGAAACCAACGCGGCGAAGCAGGTCGAAACGGTGTTCAACCAGGCCAAGACAGACCTTCCTGCTCTCGAAGCCAAACCCGTGAAATCCGTGGCGTATGTCGCCGATGGTAAACTGATCGCCACAGCAGGCGATGATGGCACGATCCGAATCTGGAGCGGAACCACAGGGAAACCCCTTGAAGAAATCACCGGGCACCAGGCCCCCGTCGGACTGCTCGCTTCAGGTCCGAACCGTATGCTGATCGGTGTCAGCGACGATAAACAAGTCCTCGCATGGGATTCAAATCCCTCCTGGAAGTTGATCGCA
This sequence comes from Schlesneria sp., assembly GCA_037142165.1. Taxonomy (GTDB): domain Bacteria; phylum Planctomycetota; class Planctomycetia; order Planctomycetales; family Planctomycetaceae; genus Schlesneria. The sequence goes on from JBAXBD010001238.1 coordinate 712, forward strand.
ACGCTCGGTCCTCCAGCGGAAAATTCGCTCGATCTTGCGAAGTCACAGTTCATTAACCGAGTCCTGTCGCTCGCGTTCAGCCCGGATGGAAAACTGCTCGCCACAGGCGGTGGCGACCCGTCACGGAGTGGTGAACTGATTCTTTGGAACGTCGACACCAAAGGAATCGTAAAACAATTTGTCGACGCACACAGCGATACGGTCTTTGCCATCGACTTTTCACGCGATGGAAAACAATTTGTCAGCGGAGCCGCCGATAAATTCGTCAAGCAATTCGACGTCGAGTCCGGCAAGCTGGTCCGTTCATTCGAAGGGCATACGCATCACGTTCTCGGAGTCACCTGGAAAGCGGACAGCAGCCGCATCGCAAGTGCCGGAGCTGACAATGCCATCAAGGTTTGGAACGTCGAAACGGGCGAACAGCAT
>JBAXBD010001239.1:0-1136 GCA_037142165.1 Schlesneria sp.
GCGTTCTTTAAGCCAAGTTTGTGGATCAACTCGCGTGGCATGACCAACCCACCGTTAAATGCGGTGTCAATCCAAACTTCTACGCTTTCATGGCTTCCGGTTTTTGTTGGTGAGATGGACACATCAATCAACGCTCGTAACAGTCCATCGACGTATCCAATCACCGTTTCAATCCTCCGAGGTGGATTGCGGCGACATATCCGACGCGAATTGTGTGCGTGGTCCGATCCGGGTATTTGTCGAGCGCCGAATTGACGGCACCATCGAAAGTCGAACTGACAAAATAATCTCCCGACTCCGGCTCGATCGCGACGTACGATCCCCACGAATCCCGTTCGAGATCTTTACGTAATCGAGATTCGTAAAGGTCTTTCGCCTTCGCTGAGTTCGTATTCAATCCCGCGGACGTCATGACACGACCTCCCAAAAGATCATCGCGCACTTGCTGAATTCGACTGCCGAACCGACTTCGTCAGCTTAAGTCACGATATTGTCTGAAACATCGGCTGCAAAGCAAGGTTAATACACGGTGGTTCTTGCTCTTTGTCCCTCGGGGACATCCGATAATAGCCCACCGATTTATCGGTGGGTTTGCGGTAAAATCAGACGCCAAGCCCCCCGGGGGCGAAAGATTTGTAATTGGAATTCCGTTATTGTCAATCAGCCCGAATTTGTCGTTTGCTGTTCAGAATCTGTCGTCCCTATCGGGACTCGATTTTTCGATCTGCCATGCACTCCCACCGTTGAAACGGTGGGCTATTATCGGGCGTCCCTGAGGGGACGAAGAACCGGGCTCGAATGCACGACCGAAAGCGATTCATTAAACGGCAATGCCGATCGATTCATCGCATACGGTTCCGAGCCAAGTTAGAATGCAACCGGCAATTCATTCTGACGCTAGCAGCGTCGCCCACGTGGCCGACGCTGCTAGCGTCGGCAAGGTTAAGGGACACAGCAATGCAACCACACTCAGACGTCATCACGAAATCCGAACGAAAGCCACGTAACTCACGGGTGATGGAATGACGCACTCATCAGAAGCGGGCATCGAGAACCAGTCTCACGAGCTTGACGGAGACAAGGTAGGCTGGTGAAAGTAATGCAGAGATTTGGAGCTAACAATGCAGTCACTACAT
>JBAXBD010001240.1:0-1132 GCA_037142165.1 Schlesneria sp.
TTCCTTCCGTGGATCGCTCCGGACAACTACGCGGAGTCGATCGACTTCATCGCTAAGGCTCCCGCGCCGATCTTGATCTCCCATCTAGAACTGGCCGGATTCGAGATGATGAAGGGACAGCCGGCCTCCGATCATGGAATGGATGCCTCACTATTCAAGAGATACGAGATGGTCCTATCAGGTCACTATCATACCAAGTCGACCCGCGACAACATTCATTACCTTGGCACTCAATTCGAACAGACGTGGGCGGACTGCGAGGATCCAAAGTTCTTTCACGTCCTCGATACGGACACTCGAATCCTTACGCAAGTAAAAAATACCTTTACTCTGTTTGAACGTGTGGTGTATAATGATGAACGACAAGATCCAGACTCGATCGACGTGACAGGATTCAAAGGCAAATACGTCAAGGTCATTGTTGCTAAGAAGGGCAATCCAAGTAAGTTCGATCGATTCATTCAACGCATTCAGGATGCTGGACCGATCGAGCAGCCAAGGATCGTTGAATCATTTGATGAGTTCACATCCGATCGTGTTGAGGATCAGCAGATCAATCTCGAAGACACGGGTAAATTATTACACACATACATCGATGCCACTGAGACGTCACTCGACAAAGAGCGCCTGAAGTCCATGATGCAGGAACTCTACGTCGAAGCTCAGTCGGCAGAAAACGCTTAATCATGTTAACCTTTCGTTTCGTCTCATTCAAGAACTTCTTATCGACCGGCGATGTGCCTATCACGATTCGCCTGGATCAAAGTCCTACGACTCTGATTGTCGGTGCCAATGGCGCAGGCAAATCCACGATGCTCGATGCAATCTGCTTTGGCCTATTCGGCAAGCCCCATCGCGACATCAAGAATCCACAGCTCATCAATTCCGTGAATGGAAAGAACTGCGAGGTTCAGATCGAGTTCACGATCGGCCAAGATAAGTATCGAGTCGTTCGTGGATATAAGCCATCCGTGTTTGAGATCTGGAAGAACGGAACACTCCTGAATCAAGAATCACATTCACGTGACTATCAGGCCGTCCTCGAGACAAACATTCTGAAGATGAACAAGAAGTCGTTCAATCAGATCGTCGTCCTCGGTGCAGGCAACTTCGTTCCATTCATGCAGATGCC
>JBAXBD010001241.1:0-1130 GCA_037142165.1 Schlesneria sp.
GCTCCGTACGGTCGTGCGGCGGAAGCGGCTTTGAAACATTTTGAAATCTACGAATCGATTCAGGACAAAATCGTTCTTGGCGAAAATATTTCGCAGACCGCTCAGTTTGTCGAATCGGGAGCGGCGGATGTTGGAGTGATTTCTGCCTCACTGGCAACTGTTTCCCCCTTGCGGGACAAGGGACGATTCTGGCAATTGCCGACCGACTCGTATCCAAAGCTTGTACAGGGAGGAGTGATTTTGTCCTGGGTCAAAGATCGCAAGGTATGTGATCAGCTTCGGCATTTCGTAACGTCAGAAGCGGGCCAGGCGATTCTTCGAAAATACGGATTTGCGCCACCGGCAGAATAAAGGTTAGCCTGCAAGCGGCGACGTTCCATGTATGTTTTGATTCGGATCGACTTCACAGCTATCAATCGTCGTTTTATGATCTCGTCGTCTAACAACGGAGTGTGACGATGAAACGGATTTTCATTATTCTTCTGGGTTTGTTTTTTTGTGACGCGGAAACCGCGATCGCCCAGGGGTTAGACACCGGCAAACCAACACACGTGACGCATCAGATCACGCCGAATCAACTGTCGGAAATTCGTCGAAAAGAGAGTTTGGCTCAAGAGCAGCCGATCGCGCCCACTCCGTTTTCGATGCCGAGCAGTTCGCGTGGCAAAACAATTGATTCATCCGAAGCGCTCGGTCGCCTCTTTTCGAATATGTCCCGCCGCGATCGTCGATTCCATTTTGGACACGCGAAAGCAACATTGGAAGGACGCGATCTCGAACAGGCGATGTCGCGGACGAAAGACGTCGTTTTATACGAATTGGAAGTCACGGAAACTGATCCCGAATTGCCATTGATCGATGTCGACGGGGATGGCGCACCTGACCAGGTTGATGCGATTCGTTACAGCGGACCGGGCTTTCCGAATAGACGATTATGTGGTCCGACGATAGTCATCAATCGCAGTCAAAAGCTGATCATTAATCTCAAGAACAAACTGAAAGCCAGCCGCGAACCGGTTCTCGACTGGAACGCGGGTGCTGAACCTCCTTCGGCTCCGGAGCCACCCGCCTTTTGGATGATGGATGCACCTCACAATCTTTTCTCGACCAATTTGCATACGCACGGATTG
>JBAXBD010001242.1:0-1130 GCA_037142165.1 Schlesneria sp.
GGTGAATTCCGTTCCCTACATGTTACGACAAAACGACCTGATTCGAATTCATGCCGCAGGCGATTTCAAACAGTTGCTTCACGGCATGTCACGCGACACTGCGATGCTGATCTGGCTGGACGGAAACGCGAACCGGAAACGGCATCCGAACGAAAACTTCGCTCGCGAGATCATGGAGTTGTTTGCGCTCGGTGTCGGAAATTACACGGAAAAAGACATCCAGGAAGCGGCTCGTGCATTTACCGGCTGGCACGTCAGAGACGGCCAGTTTTGGATGCACGAACTGCAACACGATGATTCGCCGAAGACCGTCTTTGGAAAAACCGGTTCATATGACGGTAATGACATTGTTAACTTGTGCCTCGAACAACCATCCTGCCCACGATTTTTGGCAACAAAAATGGCGAAGACCTTCGTTTGCCCTGATCCTTCAAAGGATATGGTTGATCAACTGGCCCATCGAATCCGCCATCATGACTTGAATCTGAGACCAGTTCTGCGTGAGTTATTCTCATCACAATGGTTTTACGAGGCCGAAAATCGCCGAATCCTGATCAAGTCTCCGCTGGAATTTGTTCTCGGAACACTTCGCACTTTGGTCGAGCCGATTCGATGGCCTGGTGTGATCAAAGTTCTGGCCGATCTCGGACAAAACATTTTCGAACCACCGTCGGTTAAGGGCTGGGAGGGTGGTCGGCTTTGGATTACGTCGTCTTCATTACTGCAGCGTGCGAATTTCGCCACGGAATTAACGACAACCAGTCAATTCGGACCACTTTCCGATGCCGCTCACCATGTCTCATCCGAAGGGAGCGAGGCGATCGTGAGCCAACTTGGACGATGGCTGCTGTCCGACCACCTCGACGACACAATCCGGCAAGAATTGCTGAAGTTCCACGTCAGCGCGGAAGGAACCGCCGACCAGAAATTACGAGGGCTGTTGCAACTGATTCTCACCCTGCCCGAATTCCAGCTTCACTGAATGAATGCCAGCCCGGCTTGTTTTACATTGCGATCTGTTCTGGGGTCGGGTGTTCAAATTTCAAAATTGGCCTCGCGAGGGACTTCCCCGATAAAGTCATCTCGACGGCCAATTTTGAAATTTGACCGCCCGACCCACTCTTCAATAT
>JBAXBD010001243.1:0-1126 GCA_037142165.1 Schlesneria sp.
GGCAACGGCGATTTTTCAAGCGTTGCCTTCACGCTCAGGGAAGCACACGACGATGTTCCCGCCGTCACGGTCAAGTACGGCTTGTTCATCAATACGGTGATTGACTTCCTGATCGTGGCCTTCGCCATCTTCATGATGATCAAGCAAATGAATCGTTTCACCACTCCGGTGGTTGAAGCGGTGCCGACCACGAAAGACTGCCCCTACTGCTTGTCGAGCATCCCCGTCAAAGCGACACGTTGCGGACATTGCACGTCTGAACTCAAATAATACAACGTTGGATCTGCCGGGTTTGCAACCCCATCCGTGAAACAGCGACTGTGTCGAAGACTGGAAATGCGAGAATAATTTCGCATTATCAGCCTGAAGGGCTCACAGATATCAGCCCGAGGCAAGCTCGTCTTCGAGCGCCGCCCCGGGTAGGGATCCAGGCTATGGAAAAATTGCCCTCTAAGGGCAAGGCAAACTCTACGGCTTCCGGCTTTCAACCGTCAGGTTGCGACGATAAATCTTCGTACCATGCGCAATATAAAGCGTACTATGGTCCGGCCCGGCAAGAATGCACGTGGTCAACGGCTGGTCCTTGTCGACTTTCGGAAGCACTCCACAAGGGCGACCCGTTGGGTCGAAGATTTGCACGCCGAGGTCACTCGTCACATAAAAGCGACCGATTTTGTCGACCGCCATCCCGTCCCCTTTCGAGTTCTGGATGTATGGCGGCGGCTCGTTGAATTTGAAATCCCCTTTCGGATCGATTGGCAGACGCATTGGCATCGTTGGCATCTTCGCGTCAAGAACTCCTCCCGCGTTGACTCGGAATGTCCAGGTATGAGTTCCCCCGTAGTCCGAAACTGCCAGCGTGCCGCCGTCAGGTGACAGCGCGATGCCGTTCGGCTTGCTGATGCCGGTATCGACTGCTTTGGCTTCACCGGTTTGTGGATTGATCTTAGTCACCTGCTGAGCTCCGGTTTCTGTGATCAAGATGAAGCCGTCGGTCGTCACTGCGAGGTCATTCGGCTTCACCCCTTCCGTGACGACTTTCACTTCTCCGTTAGTCGGGTTGATCGCAATGACTCGGTTCTTCGCACCCTGGCAAGCATACAGCAGCGTACGGTCAGGATTGAAT
>JBAXBD010001244.1:0-1125 GCA_037142165.1 Schlesneria sp.
GTTGAATTCTTCGAGTCTGGCTTTTTCACAAGAGGCGGTATTTCCGGACTTCGTTCTTTCGGCCTGTCGGCCCACATGGGGACCGATGAACGAGGGTTCGTGATTGAAGGTTCGTCTTGTGCGACGTCGGTGTTTCTTGCCGGACTTTGGGTTGATGATTCATCCCAAGCCGATGAGCCCGATTCAGAGGGCTGGGGTTCATTGGCATCCTCTTCCAATCCCACGAGTTCGACGCGAGGCTTTTTTTGATCGTTGTCGATGCGATAATCGGCATGTTTGACTGTTGGCGCTTCGGAATCGGCCTCAGAAAACAAGTCTGTGTTGTCTGTGGGAATAACTTTATGCTGTTTCGCTGTGGATTTTCTCTCATTTGATGAAAGGCCGTCCAAAGCGGATGGTGCGGAATCTGATTCGACAACATCCGTTAATTGATCATGATCGTAGGAATGTCCCGCAACGAACTTTTGCGGACTTGTAACCCGTTTCTCGGCCTTAAAGTTGACCAGGTTAATCGATTTGCTGTTGTCGGAACTGGTCGAATCGAGTTCGTTTTGAACCGAATCACGGATTGTCAACGGCGAACCGAATTCGGGGGAGCCATTCGACGCCGCGAACTGTGATCCCCGTGAATTTGGCAACCCTTTTGGTCGAAACCTGAGGTCTTCAGACCGGCTGAGGGACCGATCAGGCAATGCGCAGCCGACCGCAATCAGCGGGATAAGCCCGAACAGCAGCGGACTGATGACGGATCGCATACCGAAATCCAAGGGAATAACAATGAAATCGGCCAGAAGAGCCGTTGCTCAACGGGTTTGATATGTAACAACGAATTGATTTAAGACGGGAGGAGCGGAAACTAGCTGAATCCGCCGAATCGAACAAGACCGATTCCAAACAGGTGGTTGAGGTTTCATCAGGAGGGTTATGCTTCACTCTCGGCTGAACTCGGAATACACTTCCCGCTTACAACCGATCGATCGTTTTGAAAGGAATCTCACGTGCGCTGGTCCCAGACGTTTATCCCGACGATGAAGGAAATCCCGTCGGATGCTGAAGTACCGAGCCATCAATTGATGCTGCGAGCCGGTTTTATTCGGCAGCTCATGGCCGGAGCTTATACTTATC
>JBAXBD010001245.1:0-1125 GCA_037142165.1 Schlesneria sp.
CCTGGGGCGGCTGCCCGGTGAAGGAGATTTGTCGGCAAACGCTTTCAAGAAATATGTACGCAAGTCACTTCCCGGAATGCTTCAACCTCTAGCGGAAATCCGAACTGTTCCATCTAAGTCGGTTGGTGAAGTCAAACGAAAACTTCAATTATTTCGGCAATTTGAACGACAGCAAAGAGCTTTTCATCGACTGGCCGATGTTTGGACGACTGCGTTCCTTCCAAGGGAATCTGCACCATGGACAGTAGGAGACTATCAGCGGGCGTTGTCTGTTCTCGACAAGCCAACCAAGTTTGAGGAAGTCGCGAAAGAGGAATGGTTTACCCATGCAGAACGCGCAGCAAAGGAATACCAAATTCATGGGTTCGCTTGGGAACTCGAATTCCCCGACGTGTTTTTCGACGAATCCGGTCGACTCAAAAATGCTGGATTCGATGCGGTCATTGGCAATCCCCCCTATGACGTATTGTCGGAACTGGAAACTGGTAAGGACTTGTCGATTCTTCGGAGTGTGATTGACAATACGTTGGTCTACGCTCCTTCCAAACGAGGAAAGAACAATCTCTACAAGCTATTTGTTTGCCGTTCACTGCAACTTCTGGCAGACGGTGGCTATCTCGGCTTTATCACACCGATGGCAGTTCTTGGGGACGATCAATCGGCAGAGTTACGGCGGACAATTCTGGGCTCGGCTCGGTTCATACGAATCAATGCGTTTCCGCAAAAAGACAATCCATTGAAGCGTGTGTTCCCCGAAGCAAAACTTTCAACTGCCGTTTTCGTTCTCCAAAAGACTGCAGAAACAAAGGAGCAGGGACGACGATTCCCATCCGACGTGCATCCTGGTCGAGAACTTACCGAGGTACAGGCATCGCTGCATCTTTCAACGTCTGAAATTCCGCTTTACGATCCAGCAAATCTGACAATCGTCAGCTGTTCCCAAGCCGACTGGGATTTGGCTACTCGAATTATGCAATCAGGACGACTGGCTCGGCTCGGAGACAACGCCGAATTTTTTCAAGGCGAAGTCAACCAGACAAATGAAGAGGCTAAAGGGAATATCTCATTCACAGAAGGTGAAGGCACACGAGTTGTCCGTGGTGCCGGAATATGCCTCTATACGAC
>JBAXBD010001246.1:0-1116 GCA_037142165.1 Schlesneria sp.
GTCGATAGACCTTGCTGGGCGACAGAGAGAGGCGATCTGCCACGTCTTTGACGCTGAACATCGTAGTTTACCTTCGTTAAAAGGAGGCTACTTCAGCTCACGGCGGCCTTGCCCCTGCTGATGTAAGGAATTAAACGGCTCGGCAAACAATCCGACCGAGCTATAACGGCGTGACTTTGATCGTGGTGACGACGACTGACTCATCGGGAAGATCGTCGCTTGGACTATTCAGCTCTCGCACATAAGCCAACCGATGCGAGACAATTGCACGATAAATGTGACGAAGATTTCTGCCTGCCAAATCGATCCGGTGAGTCGTGAATTCCAAAACAATTCCTTCCGAGCGATTCCAAACGGCAGAGAGGAGTAGCGCGTAACCCAACGCCAATGAATCACCTGTTTTGAGACGAAATTCGAGCATGATCTCCGGGCGACGATTACCGCTGACCGGAGCCGCAGGCTGATAATCAACTTCATCTTCCTGGGGATCGTCTTCTACCGGCGGAGCAGGGGGCCGTCCCGCATAGCGTTCAATGATTTTTCGCCGTTCGTCACTCACGAATTATCTCCCGATCTGCGGTTGGTCGACCAAATTTCGCGGCGATCGAATTCGTATAGTCGCGCGTCGGTATCGTGACTTCCGCCGTTTGATATTCGAGGTGTCGTTTGTAATTTCGGACTTGATTCAGTTGCTCCTGCGTTCTCTCCCGTTGCGGAACCACGGCAGGTTTCACATCTGAAACCAGTTCTGTTGCCGATAGTCGCCTGGAGGATTCTTGTACCGCTTCCCGCAGTGCTTCCTTGTCGTCTGTATAAATCGTGACGTTTTGACGCGCCCGGCTGACCGAAACATAGAATTGTTCCAACGAACTCGCAGGCAACGAAGTACTGCTTTGCGCTACAAAAACTTGATCGACCGTCTTCCCTTGGCTTGCATGCGAAGTTGTCGCATAGCCGTGAGTCCAGTGGCCGAAGTCACGCCCCACGACCCAACCGTTTGACAGTTTGACGTCCCCTTTTTTCGTAAAGCTTTCGATTTCGTAGAGCGCGCCATTGTTCAGCCGATGTTTCGTATCTTGAGTCTGTCCGTTTTGCGTGATCCGAATCGTGTCTCCC
>JBAXBD010001247.1:0-1115 GCA_037142165.1 Schlesneria sp.
GGTGACAAACGAGATTCGGCAACTTGGAATGATTGACGAATATCCGTCCGGCAGCAAAAAACAACTCCGACTTATTGAACTTCTAAAACGGCAAAAAGACCTTCGTGGAATCTTGGGGGTGGTGGCATGAACCATTCAACTGCCGAATCAATTACACGATGTCGCGTCACATGTGTCGTTTCTCGAACTACGCAGCCCCTCGTCCACTCACAAGGAATCTCTTTGAACCAATCTACCGTTGGAGGTTCAAGGTCATGCCATGGTGTCTGTGTATCAGGCCATTTTGAAATGTCCCATGAAATCTGAATCAAATCTGCATGAATGCCCAAATAACGCTGTCAAAACGAGCCGCCAAAGTGGGACATTTGAAACCAATGTCCCACAACTGACTTAAACCTTTGATTCACGCGAACCAATCAGGATTCGACGAAGCGGGAAATAAGATTCCCGTCGGTGACTTTGATTATTCCGCCGTGGATAAAGTCAGTGACGACGAGGAAACAACCACCCGTTCTTCGCGGGAAATCACCGTCAGGCTTCTGCAAATGCTTTCATCTGGCAATGCGCGTCCCGATGAAATAGGGCGGAAAGTTCTAATTCTCACATATCTGGTTTCGCCCGAGGGAACGCAACGCCAGCTTGCAGATCGGTTGGGATTATCCGAATCAAGGCTATCGTCAAGGCTTCGTGAACTTCGATTACACCTGTCGGACGAAAGTATTTTCAATTGATTTGCCAACAAATTAGCTGTTTTTTGATTTTTCCGCGAAAGTCTCACCCATTCGTATGGATAAAAATTTAATACGCACCATCGGCGACCTGATTGACGCCGCCGTTAATCCTCGCCTTGTCATCCCCCGCCAAGCCATCGAAGACGCCGCACAGCCGACACATGAACAAATTCGCGCCATCGCCCGTGAGATTGGCTTTACCGTCCCGCAATCCGTCATTGCAGACATTGCCGAACTCGACAATCGGTTCTTGGCGGTGGTCGAGCAGATGGAAAAGCACACCGACCGGGCTGCGCTCGAAGACTTCCGCAACCATAGCACAGCCCGTGACGAGAAAATTCTGGCAAGTGAAGATGTTTCACACCACACCGGCCACACGCTTGA
>JBAXBD010001248.1:0-1111 GCA_037142165.1 Schlesneria sp.
GTTCCAAAGCACAGCCCGAGCAGGATCAATGTCTTCGTTGCCGCTCCCTGAATCGTCATGCTTTGGCTGGCAGGAAAGAATTCGCCCCGAAACGAATCCATCGTGCCGGCACTGAGCATCGGATTGTGACTTCTCATTCGCAGATTCCTTTTGTTGTATTTTTCAGTCAGCCCAACGACATCACGTGGGCGTGCCGATTTCCTGAGAAAAACTTTCTTCAATGTCTTAACGCAGATTAGGCGGGTCCGGTTCAAATCAGTGTCCGCAAAATCACGCCGACCGAGCATTATACGCACAAACCCAGCGAAACCCCACCCTCCTTAACGGAGGGATGGTTAAGGGAGCTTTGCCTGAACCGAATAAGTCACGCGGGCTGAAGCCCATGCGATGGGTTGTTCTGTTCCGATAATCAACATGGAATTTTAAAGGTTCCCGTTCCCGCTTAGACTCGCTATCCTGAGATCTTTTTACGAATCACGGTTATGGCTCGACGGATAGAATTAGTTGCGACATCGGCGTTCGGCCTGGAAGCGGTCGTCTCGCGTGAACTGCACGAGCTGGGATATCACGAGCAATTCTCCGAAGATGGTCGAGTGACCTTCGTTGGCGACGAATTGGCAATTTGTCGCTGCAATCTCTGGCTGCGATCAGCTGACCGTCTGCTCGTGAAAGTCGGCGGATTTCCCGCTTACGACTTCGGCGAGTACTTTGACCGTGTCGAAGCGTTGCCGTGGAACGAATGGCTTCCCATTGACGCCAAGTTTCCTGTTTCAGGCAAATCCGTCCGGTCTCAGTTGCACAACGAGCCAACCATTCAGGCCGTTACCAAGAAAGCAATCGCCGAAAGCCTGAAGAAGAGTTATCAGCGTCACTGGTTTGAAGAAACCGGCGCTGAATATCAGATCGAAGTTTCCATCTTAAAAGACCAGGCCCTGCTGTTGATCGATACGTCGGGCCCCGGCCTGCATAAGCGCGGCTACCGAGCGACGTCAGGCGCCGCACCGTTACGTGAAACGACGGCGGCAGCACTGGTCCTGATCAGTTGCTGGAACCGTGACCGGCAGTTTCTCGATCCGTTTTGTGGTTCCGGGACGATCGCAATCGAAGCGGC
>JBAXBD010001249.1:0-1111 GCA_037142165.1 Schlesneria sp.
ATCGACACCCCCGGAGAGTCCGCAGATCACTCGCTTGTTACCAACTCGTGAACGAATGGAGGCAACCTCGCGATCGATCAGCGAGCTGATTTTCCAAGTTCCATGACATCCACAAACCTCCTTAACAAAGTTGGCAAGCATCAGGCTGCCGTATTCCGAATGTGTCACTTCTGGATGGAACTGTAGCCCATAGATTGGCTTTTCGCGGTGTTTGACCGCTGCATATGAACATGTTGACGTGTCCATCAACCGAATGAATGCAGTCTCGGCATCTTCGACGTGGTCTCCATGACTCATCCAGACAGTACTCGACTGAGGGAGTCCGGCTAACAGCGGATCAGATTGCAAGATCCGGCATTCGGTTCTTCCGAATTCGCGTTTTGATCCCGGCGTCACGTGCCCGCCGAGCAGCTTGCAGGCGAGATGCAGCCCATAACAGATTCCCAAGACAGGAATTCCCAATTCAAAAAGTCGAGGATCGACCTTTGGCGAGTTTGTTTCGTAGACACTTGCAGGACCGCCGGACAGGATCAACCCTTTTGGGTTCAGTTGGCGAATGCGCTCCAGGGAAAGATCATGTCTGACCAACTGGCAGAACACATTCTGATCGCGGATGCGCCGAGCGATCAGTTGTGCGGTTTGACCGCCAAAATCGAGTACGAGAATCAGTTCTTCTGTCGTCGCGGTTGCGTTACGAGAATCGGCCAAGGCAGTCATTAGGAGAAACCATTTTGTGTGTTGCGCTCCCTGCATAAAATCAGGGGGAAGGGGCCAATTATACCGTCGCCGGGTCACGTGGCAAACGGTTCCCCTGTCACTTAAGCGTCAAACATCACGCCTTAGGCTTGTGAGGTGGCGCGAACTTGATTTTTTCGACGTATCTTGCAACCTGTTTGGAACCGGGGTCAAGTCTGCCTGTACATTTCGAAATTGCTTTAACTACATACTTGTATTGGGTTTCGTAGTCGGCATCGATCTCGACTTCGATATCCTTGGCCAGTGGGCTACCTGGTCTGCCGATGATTTTCAAGATTTCTTTATTCAGCCGCTCAAACGCCATTTCGTCGTTTCCAAGGTTCTTGGAGCCCAGATTCAACTGCATCAAATTTCC
>JBAXBD010001250.1:0-1101 GCA_037142165.1 Schlesneria sp.
GGCTTTCAATACGATTCCCGATTCAAGCCGCACTTAGCCAACCGGTCACAACGTACGCGATCCAAGCACCGACATATGCCAAGATTGTCATGTAAATAAACGTAAATCCGGCCCATCCCCAATGATTGGTTTCCCGGCGAATCACCATCAAGGTAGAGGCACATTGGGCGCACAGAGCGAAGAAGACCATGATCGACATCGCGACAGGAATGGAGTAAACCGGTCGACCATCCGGCCAGGTTGCGGACTGTAAAGCGGACTGAAGCCCCTGGCTGTTTTCGTCGACATCACCACCAAGGCTGTAAATTGTGCCCAATGTGGCAACGATCACTTCTCGGGCGGGGAATGAGGCGAGCACTCCGACGCCAATACGCCAGTCCCAGCCAAGCGGTTTTACAACAGGTTCGATCACTTTGCCAAACTGGCCAAGAAAGCTATTGGCAAGCAGTTGTTCCGAGATTTTATTTCGTTTGTCAAATAGCTCGTGTAAAGGCTTCAGCCGTTCATCCAATTTCGCTATTTTTTCGTCGATCTCAGGAAGCGAAGCGGCGTCAAGGGTTGGAACTTTGCGACTTATCGTATCCTCACGAAGCTGGTTCAGTTGCTCCTTCAGGTCCAGTTCGCTAGCGAATACCGTTTCAGCCTGTCGGATCTCAACGAGGACTTTCTGTTCTTCGGTGTGATCTGACGGAAAATAGCTGGTGCACCAGATCAGGATTGATGTTGCCAGGATCAGCGTTCCAGCTCGCATCACAAATGCCGTGGCTCGGTCAAAAACACGATGTAACACGATTCGGGGCGAAGGGATCTTGTATGACGGAAGCTCCATTACGAACGGTGGCGTTTCTCCGTTGAAGAGAGTCTTCTTAAACAGCCACGCGATTGGAACGGCAACGACCGCGCCAAAAAAAGTCATGATAAACAGCATAATGCCGTGAAGCGTGATCCAACCACCGGCCCATGAGATCGATGGGAAGAATGCCGCAACCATCAACCAATAAACGGGCGCCCGCGCTGAACAACTCATCAACGGTGCAATCAGAATTGTCACCATCCGGTCGCGTCGATTTTCAATCGTTCGCGTCGCCATGATGCCCGGGA
>JBAXBD010001251.1:0-1100 GCA_037142165.1 Schlesneria sp.
TGACTGCGACGAACAATCTAGCCCGCCTGCTTCTCGCCTCTTTCTACGACCACAGCAGTGACAATGCTCAGCAGCATCGCTGGGTCAGTCTCCGCCGCAAATTAGGTCTTTCAAACTGGCGAAGTTATTGTGATTTCTCGATCGGGGTCGCGACGACGGCCGTGTTGTTCGGGCTTCTTGCCTATCTCGATAAATTGCCGCAACTCGGACGCCTCTGGCCATGGCTCGTCTTGCTGGCAGGTTGGGCTCCGTGGTTGTGGCATCAATCGAAAATGGCGCTGTTGGCATGGAAAGTTTCTCGACAGATTCGAGTACTCGATCGACCCGTTAATCAATTACGTTCAATTCTTTCCAACTTTGATCCAAAGGATCTGCTTGGTCAGCCCATTCCTGCCCGGGAGAGAAGTGACGATCGTTACGAACTGCTGACTAAGCTGCAGAATATCCTTGAATCACTCGGTTTTGATTCGATCACGGTTCTGGTTGACCGTGTTGACGAACCGCACCTGATCAATGGCTCGCCCGAACGGATGAAGGCCTTGTTGTGGTCAATGTTCGACAATAAGTTCCTCAAACATGCAGGAATCGGCTTTAAACTGTTGCTGCCGGTCGAAGTGAGTTTCTACCTGACACGAGAAGACAAAGAGTTCTACGAAAAATCACGACTCGACAAGCAGAATCTGATTCGGACGCTGGAATGGACTGGTGAATCGCTGTTCGATCTGGCCAACGATCGCGCTCGGGCCTGCTCAAAAGAATCGGATAAGTCCGTTTCGATCAAGAACTGGTTTGAAGATTCGATCAGCGAATCAGAACTTGTCGGTACGCTCGCCCGACTCCGTGTCCCGCGACACCTGTTCAAATTCATTCATCGGTTACTCGTTGAACACTGTCACCGTTACACCGATGAGTCTCCGCAATGGAAGATTAATCGCGAAACACTCCAGTCGACACTCGCGGTTTATATGCGAGATCTCGAAGCCTACGACCGCGGTCTGGGTACGGGTTGATCGAAAACAGAGAGTCTGACGCGCCAGCGAGAGATCCCTCAGTCCCTCACTGGCGCGGCCTTGGGCAATCCCCTTAAGTTTCTTCAAAAC
>JBAXBD010001252.1:0-1099 GCA_037142165.1 Schlesneria sp.
AAGTGGATCAAGAAGGATGGTGGCCTGGCTGCGGTCGGCGAACGAAACCAGCGAAAAGCTGGGAAGCTTTATTCGTACCTGGACCAGAGCAAGCTCTTCAAAGCCACCGCCGCAGTCGGAAGTCGTTCGCAAATGAACGTGACGTTCGTGACGGGCGATGCCGACCTGGATGCAAAATTCTGTTCAGCCGCGACAAAAGCCGGTTTCGATGGGCTGAAGGGACATCGCAGCGTCGGAGGAATGCGAGCCAGCATCTACAACGCATTCCCCGAAGCGGGAGTCGATGCCCTGATTGAATTCTTGAAGAACTTTGAATCCGAAAACGGCAAGTAAAGTCGAAGTCATTCGATTCGTACTTGCTGCGTTTTCTGCACCGCGAAGGAGAGGTGATCAGCCCAACGCGCGGCGTTTGACCTCTGCCCGCTCCCCAAGGTTCAGTTCGCGAACGCGGCGATCGCGTTTGACTCGCCAACTCAACTTGGCGAGCCGGGGAGGAATGAAAGGACCATTCACACAACAGCGGCACGCATTTACGAGTCCGTTCGAGCTACCTCAGTGCGGCTCTGACGACAAAATTGGTTTTCTAGGGCGTGGATCAAGATCTCGCCAGACGCTGTGGTATTTCAATGATCTAACCGCTACAATCACGCCCTCTCTCATGAGCGGTGAAACGGATTGCCGCACTTATAAACGACTGTTGGAGGTTTTGGTTTATGGCCAAAGAAGAGGCCATCGAAGTTGAAGGCGATGTTGTCGAAGCATTGGCAAACACGCAGTTTCGCGTGAAGCTGAAGACCGGTCACATGGTGATGGCTCACGTTGCTGGGAAGATGCGCAAAAACTTCATCCGTATTGTGCCCGGCGACCACGTTGTCGTCGAAGTGTCCCCATACGATTTGAACCGCGGCCGCATTGTGTTCCGCGAACGTTAATCGTACGTGGACCTGTAGCTGCCTGATGTCCGTTTTAACCAAGAAATCTCGGCAGTAGCGTTTCGTATGTCGGCCCAACCCACTGATGCCGCCCCTCTGCCGTTCGTACGGATCTTTTCCGACGGAGCATGTCGGGGGAATCCCGGACCTGGTGGATGGGGCTGTAT
>JBAXBD010001253.1:0-1095 GCA_037142165.1 Schlesneria sp.
GCTGACTTGTTCTGGGGACAAGCTTTCAAGCTTGTCCAGGTCGATCGAGGTCACCCGGACCTTGATCCGGTTGGCTCCACGCAGCTCACGAGGAACTTCACACTGCCCGACAAGTTGTTGTTCGGTCCCTTCTGAGCGTTCCAGGAAAACTGGGACAGGTGTTTCACTCTCGATTGTCACCAGGACAAGCAGGTCGTCACTATCAAGTGCTTGTAACGGAGTGGAAATTTGCAACCCGGTTTCGACCGAATCGCACGTGACTTCAAACGATGGCAGGGATTTCGCTTCTAAAGTATTTTCGCCGGAATCGGGCGATAATAGGATTGTCTTCGCAGGGATTCTGATGCTCGATTGCGGAGGCTCAGTGCGAGGTGTGACGATTGTTGAATTGATCGACACCTTCCGAAGAATCGGATTTCTCTTTACGTGAGGAACCACTGCTACGAGGTCTAGCGGTTGCCACCCAGAGGGGAATGACCCCGACAGTTTGGATGTACCGTCGTCAGCAATATTCAGTGTGACTTCGGCAGTGGGAGGTTGATCCGCCGACAATTGCAGGTGCAGCTTGTAAGGTCCGTTGGAACTGATTATCGAATCGCCGCCATCTGAAACATACAGTCTCCGCAGTGTCGAGCGTCCAAGCAATCGACCTCGGTCGAGTACCTCTTGCATTTCGAGAGATATCGCACCGTCCGAGTCTTCGGGCTCGTCGAGCGTATCCATCTCGTCAAGTAGACGTCGCACGACATCATCAAATTCACCTCCAGCAAGTCGACGTTTGAATTCAGCGATGTCTAACATTTCGTGGCTCCGATCATCAATCGAAGTGGCTTGGTTTTTCTGGGCGTTCTCAGAACCAAAGTTCCCGATTGAAGCCTGACCTGATGCATCACTCGTTCCTCCGCGACTCAAAAGCACCTCGTACAGGCTCTTCAGAACTGGGATTGTCTGTGGTGAGAGTCCCACAAATCGGCCAGCAAACGAGAGAAAGCTGGCCCACGACTGAAGCACGTTTCGGCGTTCTTCCTGAGAAACTCTGGCGAACTCGTTTTCTATTTCGCTTGGATTGGCCATGTGTTGTGGGGCACCCTACAT
>JBAXBD010001254.1:0-1090 GCA_037142165.1 Schlesneria sp.
GCGATTTCCGTCAGAAGTCTTACGTGATGGTAAAACAACCGGTCGGCAGTTGAGCGACGAATGGCTGGCGCGAAACGACATTCGTCAGTTGAGTATTGCCAGATTGAACTGGCCTGAAGGGCACGTTGATGTCAATCGGACGGAAAATCATTTGACACAGGCGACATGGCCTGTGGATGTCGTCACGCATGTCGGTAATGACTTTAAAGGCTGGACCTTCGAGACGGACGCGCTGGTCACAACGTTGACCGCGCGAGACCCGAATTTCAAAGTTGTCTGGCGGTTCCCGCTGCTGAATCCCGCGAACGAACTTCGGATCCATCCGAGTCAGTTGCATATTCGAGGACGGCGACTCGCGTTTTCTTCCGGGATGTGGCTCGCTGTCATGGAAGTTGCAGATTCCCAAAGTGAGCCACGACTGCTCTTTGAGAAATCGCTTCGTCCGGGTGCGTTTGTGGCGACCCGAGGAAACACGACTCCCGTCGAACGTCGTCTGCTTCCGAACGGACGACGTTTTCAACTGATGTACGACAATCGAGGCTCGGCCGGCTTCTTGATTGGACTCGCCGACGACGCAATCTTTTATCAACTGGACAATCGACTTTTCGCCGCCGATCCCGAGTCGGGTCAGACTTTGTGGTCGAGATCGGGTTTACAATTTGCCAAAGCCGATGCAACGGCTGACAAGTCGCTCGTCGTCAATGCGCCTGACAACGGCGCCTACTTGTTACGAACAATTGATGGAACAATTCAACAAGAGCATCGGGGAAACGCGAACGAGACACCGATCTGGTTCCGCGGGACACGTCGATTAAGCCTGCGCAATCAGGGTCTCGACCAGCGAGTCTTCGAACTGCGCGATTTCGACGGCGATCGTGTGATCTGGCAATCGCAGCATCAGGCGACCAGCGTCCCCAGCGTGATCGACGACGAAGATCTCGCGATCCTCGAACCGAGTGGAAAACTGACTGTGCTGAAGCTCGCCACGGGAGAAGTACGACTGACAGCAGACTTACCTGTCAAACGGCCGCTACGGGGGGTCATCGTCATGGCGGCACAGCGATGGGAAGATCGGTACATCATCGTGGCG
>JBAXBD010001255.1:0-1084 GCA_037142165.1 Schlesneria sp.
AAATTGCTCGTTCCATCCGCGAATTCAATCAGCTCGAAGCAGACCTGATTGCCGTCAGGGAAATGATCGAATCGGCGGACGACGCCGAAA
Source organism: Schlesneria sp. (assembly GCA_037142165.1). Classification (GTDB taxonomy): domain Bacteria; phylum Planctomycetota; class Planctomycetia; order Planctomycetales; family Planctomycetaceae; genus Schlesneria. The sequence continues at coordinate 91 of JBAXBD010001255.1, forward strand.
CGAGGGAATACGCCCAAGGTGAACTCGTAGATCTCCAGACGCGATATGATTCGCTCAGGACTGATCTGGAAGACATGGTGACGGCGGGTGATTCACTCACCCGTGGAAGCCTGATCATGGAAATCCGGGCAGGTACCGGTGGTGACGAAGCGTCTTTGTTTGCCCGCGATTTATTCGACATGTATACGAAATTCGTCGAAAAGCGGGGCTGGAAATTCGAAGTTCTCGAACTTTCGGCCAATGAACTGGGCGGAATGAAGGAAGTCGTCCTGTCGATTACAGGGGAAGCTGCGTTTCATCAGTTGCAGTTTGAAAGTGGTGGGCACCGCGTTCAGCGTGTTCCCGAGACAGAAACTCAGGGCCGTGTTCACACGAGTGCCGCTACCGTCGCAGTGATGGCTGAAGCAACGGATATCGACGTTGAAATTAAGGATGAAGACCTGCAAATCGATACCATGCGCGCGGGCGGTCCCGGCGGTCAAAAGGTCAATAAGACAGAATCTGCTGTCCGAATCACACATGTTCCTTCGGGGATTGTCGTGCGGATTCAGGACGAAAAAAGCCAACACAAGAACAAAGCGAAGGCGATGCGCGTGTTGCGAAGCCGATTGATGGAACATCGGCAAGCGATGCTCGACAAAGAACGTTCTGCCCAGCGTCGAACATTGATCGGGTCTGGCGATCGAAGCGAGCGGATTCGTACTTACAATTTCCCGCAAAATCGATTGACCGATCATCGAATCAACCTGACAGTCCATAAACTCGATCAGATCATCCAGGGTGATTTGGACGACGTTGTTGGTGCACTTGTCCAATTTGACAGGGAAGAGCGGCTTCGGGGTGGTACCGCGTTAGCTTAATCAACGCGCGAATAAGTGACATGAACGCGAAATTGGGCAGCGCGGCGATGTGATTTTTGGAACGCTGCACGGTGTGGGGCAAACGTCAGTGACATGCCCGACGGGATTAGCTCATATTGGATTCAATCTGTGAC
>JBAXBD010001256.1:0-1082 GCA_037142165.1 Schlesneria sp.
CTCCGTTATGTCCGTCAGACGGCCAGTCGATGATTGTCGTTTCTGATTTCGGATCAAATTCATATGGGGGTTGCGTGTTCACTTTGAACCGAGAAATGCGCGAATACTTCTCGCCACCAGGGGCGATCGGTCGATTGTGGCCGAGGTAGACAAATCCGTTTTGTTGAAAATTCGGATGGAACAGGAGATCGGTCGAAACGCGATCATCTGCGGGTAGCAACAACTCTGTGTCCGAAACATCCGCGGTGTCAACAAAACGTCGAATGTTTGTGGTCCCCTTGGGGCCATCCACGGTGATTGTCCAAAGTCGGTCACTATCTGGCTGGTGGGCAATCGCCACTGGATTGTTCAGCTTCAGATTCGGATACTTCCGCTGGGACGTATATGGCAGTGGAGGTTCGGGCGATCCAACAACACGTGATGTCGTGAATGCAGGCAATTTGCCGTCTGGAAAAATCGTGATGCGATCCGGTGAATTCAGTGTTGATTCCGCTGAAATGACCGGGCCAGCCACAAGAAACACGATCGTCAAAACGGAATCAAAGGGGATGATTTGAGACGGAAGATTTTTCGTAATGAATCGCCTCGCCATTTGACCCCCACAGTCGATGAGTGTTAGGTTCCCACAGCCTTATTTCCCTGTCGGCGGCGCGATTCCGAAATCTTCGATCGTTAAAAGTGATCGGAACGGGACTCCGTTGGCTGCGAAGTTGGCGGCACCACCTTCTTTTCGGTCGACGATCCCCACGACGCAAACAACCTTGCAACCGAATTCCTCGATTCGCTCGATTGCTTGCAAGGCGCTACCGCCCGTTGTCACGACGTCGTCAATCACGACAACTTTCGCACCTGGTACGACCGGTCCTTCGATGTATCGCTGTGTTCCATGTCCTTTTGGCTCTTTCCGCACAAGGAATCCGTCGAGCGAGCGTCCCTTTTCCCCTGCAACAACGAGAACTCCACCGATGATGGGGTCGGCTCCGATTGTCATGCCGCCGATTGCAGAATAATCGACATCGCTCAACAGGTCGAACAAACCCTGGCTGACCAGACGCAGCCCCGTGGAATGCAGAGAAATCTGT
>JBAXBD010001257.1:0-1081 GCA_037142165.1 Schlesneria sp.
ACCCCTGATTGGCTGCATCGCTACTGTCTGCTGTAATCACTCCGTTCTTTACGGACCAGCCAAGCTTGTTATTGGGCTTCCAGCCGAACAGGGTTTGACCATCAAACAGCCGAATCCAACCCTCGGAAATCTCTTCACGCGTCAGCCAGTTTGATCCATCTGCTGGCTTGGTTCGAAAATCCAGGTTTGGATTACTTCGTTCGCTCGCCTTTGTGGTGTCGACCTTCGGGGGGGCTTTTTCCGTTTTGGCGTTGCCCGAATCTGGTTTTTGTGGCTGTTTGGCCTGGGACAGCAGTGGAGAATTCTTTTCTTGCGAAATACCAAAGTCGCTACTGAAAAGTATCAAGACAAGGATCGACGAGACAGTCAAACGATTCATGGTCGGGTCTCCGCGCAAATCCGTGGGGTTGTCGAAATCAATTTGGATGTTGAGGTGTCATCGCCGCCAGTGTGAACTGAGACAGGATGTTTGATCGATCGCCCCGATTGAAAAAAGGAATAGATCAAACCGCTTTCGGTGAGCGACAAATCACATGTCCTGTGTGTCTGCACCACCACTGTTTTAGCGTTGAGTGAACTTTCCCGCCAATGCGTCGTGCTCGATTTCGAACAACTTTTTCAGGCGCCTGACGTGTCGTTCTTCGTTTGTGAAGTTCGCGTTGACGAATGCGCGGACGAGTTCTGCGGCAACTTCTTCGCCAATGATGCGCGCACCTAAACATAGCACGTTCATATCATCGTGCTCGACTCCCTGGTGTGCCGAATAGATGTCGTGACAGACCCCGGCTCGTATTCCCGGGATCTTATTTGCGGCCACACTGATTCCGACTCCGCTGCCACAGACGAGAATTCCCCGATCGGCTTGTCGAGCGAGAATTGTTTCTCCGACTTTCCTCGCAAAGTCGGGATAGTCCACAGAGCAGTTTGAGTCGGTACCGCAATCAACAATTTCGTGGCCCGCCGCCTGCACCACCGCGACGACCCGTTGCTTCAATGGGAAGCCGCCATGATCACATCCGAGAGCAATTCGCATAATGGGTTGGCCAAGTTCTTCGATGAGAAATCGATCACAAGTTATGGA
>JBAXBD010001258.1:0-1076 GCA_037142165.1 Schlesneria sp.
GGCAGTGGACCAACAATCCACGAAATCAGAACAGCCATTGTCAGACAAGGGCTGACGCCTTCAGGACACTGCACGACCTCACGATTGAGAAGTTCCAATGGAAATTGAAGGCAAGCATCAATCAGTCGAGAACTCGCCAAAACCACTTTTGAATTTATTCTTTGGAGCGTATTTCGGAACGAAGTCATCGTTGTATACTGTCAAATCTGCGTCTACCTGCTTCGCGACTTGGTGCAAGCCGCGCCTTCCATCGCAAAATCTTCGCGGCGGCGCGAAGACACAAGAGGTTAGTACTACGAAGGATGACCTGTGTTCGGTCCTTTCCGCAAATCGAAAAGTGTGAAAAGTACTGCCAAACCGGTCGATATCGACGAACTGATATCGACGCTGGGAGCGGCGACGACCGTTTTAGAAATGCGGCCTGTGTTCCCCGAGGTGATTCGAGCCCGGCTGGCCGATGTCTGCCGGGATGCATCGATTCGGCCCTCATCTGCCGATAAGTTCAATGAGAGGTGGCAGCCGCTGGATGAGTCTCATCAGCGGCGGTTTGCTTTACTGCTGTCGGTTTGTGATGTGGAAGCGGTGCAGAAACGGTTTACGCAATTCGCCGTTGACAATCATGGAAAAAGCGATTTGTTGACGTTGTTTTATAAGCTGGTTACGGATCTGCCGCTGCTGACCGTGGATGTGGTGTCACAAAGCGATGTGCGGCTGGAAGAACTGGCTCGACACTTTTGTGCAGGGGCGGAATTGCCGATCGAGGGGGAATCTGTCGAAGCATCCACCGCTCGATTGTATTCGATCGACTTTGGTCGCCTCACCAAGGAAGCTGACGCGGCACGATCGTCGGCAGAGGAACGGATGACGTTTCTCCGGAAGTTGCAGGAAGAGCAGGAACAATCTCGGCGACCCCGACGCGGAAAGTGGTGATCATGCTCGAAACCCCTGCCTTGTACGAGCAACGAATCAAAGTCCGTCAATCGTCGACGCTGGCCAGGAACCTGGTTCGGTTCCGCTGGCACACCGGCGCAACGCCGACCGCACTGCAGACGGACGAGGTCTGTCCGGTGCTGTTC
>JBAXBD010001259.1:0-1072 GCA_037142165.1 Schlesneria sp.
CGCGATGAGTACGATCATTAAGACGCGCCTCGTCAAAATCGGAAACTCCCAAGGGATTCGAATCCCAAAAGTCCTGCTTGATCAAGCAGGGCTTACGCAGGATATTGAACTGGAAGTTCACGCGGATCATCTGTTGATTCGCCCTGCGCATCGGTCGCGCGATGGCTGGGAGGATTCGTTTCGTCAGATGGCGATGAATCATGACGACCAGTTTATCGATCCGGAAGGTGGGACGTTTTCATCCTGGGATGCGGAGGAGTGGACGTGGGAGTAAGGCGTTTTGAGGTCTATTTGGTCAACCTTGACCCGACCGTTGGTGCGGAAATCCAGAAGACGCGCCCGTGTCTCGTGATTTCGCCAGACGAGTTACACCGGAACATCCGCACGGTCATCGTTGCGCCGATGACGACTAAATCGCGCGCGTACCCCACCCGTATCGCCTGTATGTTCGATCAGCGCGAGGTATGGATCGTCCTTGATCAAATCCGTACCGTTGATCAACAGCGGTTGCTCAAACGATTAGGGAACATCGATCCGGCCACACAACACGCAGTCCTTGCTACGCTCGCTGAATTATTCGCCGAATGACGGCAAAAAAAATGGGCATCCTCATATGACAAGAGTCTCACGAGAATCTGTTGTGGCGAAGGTACGTAACGAGATCGTGTGGGTGGGTCAATAACCGCATGAACAAGCTACGAACAGAGCGACATGATACGATGTCGCTCAACCCGTTCCTTGCACCTATTTTATATGACTTGCACAATGCAGAGAACTTTGCTGAACTTGGGACTCTTCTCTTAGCGGGACATTTAATGACTGGCCATAGTACTGGCTTTGGAAAGTTGGCTGACGAACGCCTGTTACCTAACGTATTTGGAACACACAAATTGACGAGTGGATATCGCAGTAAGAATGTACCATTTGCGGCATCGTATTTCAATGAAATTGATCATGTAATCACCCACTTAAGCCCCAAGCCTATTCTGCTGTCGCTCAAAACAAGCCGATGGACAATTCAATTGACCGCTGCAATGGAACTCAACGCTGCATTTGTCAAGATCATCGAAAA
>JBAXBD010001260.1:0-1068 GCA_037142165.1 Schlesneria sp.
TCGCGGTTGTGGAACCAATGTTCTGACTTTCCAAGGAAGACGCGGTACTGAGGAAGTGGCTTTTCGGAATCGGGCGAATATCGATGCAAGTACTTGAGCGTGATGCCGCGCCGTTCGAGTAGCTCGATCGGTTCTTCGATCCGGCCGAGTAGTGTCACGATTCGCCTGAGGTGATCGCCTTCGATCGCATCACCATTGGAAAAGACGACTCGACTTCCATTGAGCCCGAGCTCCATCAGTTCGGTGACCATTTTCTCGTGAGTCTGAACGTAACGGCTTTTGTTTCGTTGGGTCACCTTGTAGAGAGGAGGCTGAGCAATGTAGATGCAGCCGTTTTCGACGAGCGGCTTCATGTGCCGGAACATGAACGTGAGCAGCAGCGTGCGGATGTGGCTACCGTCGATATCGGCATCGGTCATGAGAATGATCTTGCCGTATCGACGTTTGGTGACATCTTCAAATTCGGCCATCGGTGGAATCCCGATGGCTTTGAATAGGTTCGAGATTTCGGAGTTGTCCAGAATCTTGATCAACTGTGCTTTTTCGACGTTGAGGATCTTTCCCCGAAGCGGCAAGATCGCTTGTACATTTGAGTCGCGTCCGGTATCCGCCGAACCACCGGCAGAGTCCCCTTCGACGAGATACAGTTCGGTGATGTCGAGTTCGCGGCTGCGACAATCTCGCAGCTTTTCCGGAAGCCCGCCGGAGGTTAACGCCCCCTTACGACGAACCATTTCGCGAGACTTGCGCGCGGCCTCACGCGCTTCGGCTGCCATCAGCCCCTTCTGCGCAATCCGCTTCGCGATGTTCGGGTTCTCTTCCATGAACTTCGTGAGCTGTTCGAAAACAATCGAGTTCACAATCCCTTCCACCGCCGCGTTGACCAGCTTTTCTTTTGTCTGACCCTGGAACTGGGGGTCGGGTACGCGAACGGCCACAACGGCAACCAGTCCTTCGCGGAAGTCATCCCCCGCAGGAACGATTTCTTCAAACAGCTTCTCGCGTTTACCGTAATTGTTGACGGCCCGAGTCATCGCCGCACGAAAACCGCTGAGGTGGGTTCCACCG
>JBAXBD010001261.1:0-1062 GCA_037142165.1 Schlesneria sp.
CAGCATATTCGGGCTATCCGCATCAACGATCGTCAGTGAAGGTGGCATCCCCGTTGCAGGGTCTTTTTCCGTATACGCGAGCGGACCACTGCTGTTGATCGCGAGCGTCGGAGCCACATTGGTGGTGGTGACAACGATATCTCGCTTCACGATATTGCTCGGTAACGGGCTCCCAGTCGTATCGTCATACAACACGAAACTGATCGTTCGTGTCGCTGTGTTTGCAGAAGAACTGGTATTGATGTACCGAACACCACGAAGTCCGTTCTGGTAATTTCCTGTCGTCGTTTTGCCTGAAAGCGTTAATTCACCCGTCACCGAGTTCCATGCCGCATACAGTTGATTGGCATTCACCAACGCACCATCAATCACCAGTTGATCCTGTCCTGAAACATAATTGTTCGAGATCTTGATGACTGCGGTCACCTGATTGATACTGTCGTAATCGGTAGCCACGATCGTCGATGTGATCGAAGTGGCTGGTGTGTAAGGATCATTCGCCTTATACAGTCCCGCCGTCGTCTCAATCCCCGAGAGGATCGCGGCGTTGGCACGCGTCGTCATGTTGATGTCACGAGTCAACGTATTACCGCTGAGCCCCAAGTCATCCGTCACGACAAAACTTACAGTTCGTGTCGGTGCCGTCACGCCATCATTCTTGTTCGAGAACGAAACCGTTCTCAAAGCGGAACGATAGTTACTGACCGTGTCTGCTCCCGTCAGAGTCAAGATTCCATTGACGGCATCCCAACTTCCCGTGATTTTTGATGTGTTCACGAACGACAGCAAGTCCGTGCTGCCATTTGCATTGTAATTGCTGGTCACCTTAATGGTGGCACTACTGAGATTATCGCTGTCCGCATCGGTCACCAGCACGTTCGGCAAAATTGCCGTCGGTGCCGCATCTTCGGTGTAGTTCAAAACCGGCGGATCAGTATTGGTTAAACGTGGCGGATCATTCACCGCAATCACGTTAATATCACGACTGACGGAATTACTCGACAAGTTCGGTGTGCCGTCATCGGTAACGGTGTACGTCACCGTTCGCGTCAATGTACTGGG
>JBAXBD010001262.1:0-1061 GCA_037142165.1 Schlesneria sp.
GGCATATTCCGTGGCCAGTTCCGGCAGTACGCCGACCATCTTCCAGCGGCTGATTTGAGATAAAAGGTCCGCTGGACTGAGTGCCGATTCGTTGACCTTGATGTCACGCAGCGCTCGACGTGCCGCAGATTCCTGATCACCCCGGTCGTAAATCACGAATTTTTTCGGGTAGCCCAGTGCTTCGATTTCATCGCGCAGGATCTTCACGCACAACGAGTGAAAGGTCGAAATCATCGGTCGACTGCTCGGTCGACGCCCAAGAAAATGTGACATTCGCTCGGCCATTTCCTTAGCGGCCTTGTTGGTAAACGTCACCGAAAGGATACGACTGGGTTCGACCCCGCTGCGGATCAATTCCGCCATGCGATACGTGATGACCCTGGTCTTACCCGTCCCTGCGCCAGCCAGGACGAGCAGCGGTCCTTCGAGCGTGATCGCGGCGTCAAGTTGCGATGCGTTTAAATCTTTCAGCGACGCCGGAGCCTGCTTGATTGATCCGGAAGTTGAACCACTTCCCTTCGCTGTACTTGTTGGAACTCCAGGTCTGGATGCGGGGGTGCTCAAAAACGGAGAATAAGGAACGGGCGAAGACACGGTTCATCCTTGAGTAGCGCTGACGGCCTGAAGACTGAGACGTAAAGCTTAACAACGGCAGCGCTCGGCGTGCAGCACGGCGGGAGCGATAAATTTCCAAACGTCCGAATTTTGCGTCCAAGCATTAATTTCATCACGCCGACGGAGACATCTCCAGAAGTTCCTGCCAGAGTTCAGTATAACGACGAATTGTGAAATCGAATCCCGGAACACTGCGATCAATACGTTCCAGATAAAGCATGCGTTCATGATCGAGATAATACGCATGACGCAGCAAATTGGATTCACCGATTAGCGATGGGATGTTGTGCAGGTGGTCCGATTCAACGGCCACCTGTTGAAGATTCCCTGCGACCGCTGCCTCACGAATACAAAGGAGTCCAAAACTGAGTATCTGAAGGTACACACGGTCTCGATCACTCATGCGATACGCCCTGAACGACTTCTTCTCGCAAACCACTTTGAAG
>JBAXBD010001263.1:0-1058 GCA_037142165.1 Schlesneria sp.
CCGCTCGCAACAGTCGTGATCGGCGGGCTGATTACATCGACGCTGCTCACAGCGCTGGTGGTCCCGGCGATCTACCCGTGGTTTGTCGGAAGTCCGAAGCCATCAAGCGGAATTGCCTGAAAGAATCAATGAGTGTTTGAAGAATTTCCGGTGAATCCGGGGCCTGATTTTTTTAACAAAATCTCGGTCTTGTCGTCGATTCGGATCGCTTCTATAACCCGGTCGTTCGGCAGACATCATACGATTCCGTCGGAGGTGCCAAAACTATTGCGAGGGTTTGGATCGATTCAACAGTGAGTGCTAGACACTACTGGATCCCACCCTATTCGCCTGCGACTCCACCGTCGCAATCCCGATGTCCCGCCGAACATTTGAAGCCGCGTTGCCCTACCAAGAGCATCGCGGTTTCTTTCATTTTCAGGTGTGCCCCGTGGTTGCCCCTAATCAACGAGGACGATCGCCTGCTTGTCATGGCGAGACGAAAAACCTCGGAATGCAATTGACCCAATAGACATCACGACCTAAGTTTGCGAGGTTCTGTTGCACATGGTGGCATGCGCGATACGGAAATGTGTGGGCACTCGTGGATGACGTTTCCAATGTTTTGAACGCGATTGATCGGGGTGAACCACAAGCCGCTGATCGGCTTTTGCCTTTGCTCTACGACGAGCTGCGTCGGCTCGCTTCCAGGAGCTTAGAGGACGAACCTGTCGCGCAGACGCTGAACGCCACGGCACTCGTCCATGAAGCCTATGTGCGTCTTGTCGGCGATCAAAAGTTTCACAGTCGCGGACATTTCTTTGGCGCAGCGGCACAGGCAATGCGCCGCATCCTGGTTGATCGTGCCCGGGCACGGCACAGCCTGAAGCGAGGAGGCAACGCTCAACAAATCGACATCGGCGAAATCGCCGCGCCAGATTCCGACGATCGTCTGATCGCCTTGGACGAGGCCCTGAAGCAACTGGCCATCGATGATCCTCTGGCCGCCCGCGTCGTCGAAATGCATCACTTCGTCGGTATGTCGCACGATCAGGTCGCCGCCGCGCTCGATCTTTCCG
>JBAXBD010001264.1:0-1057 GCA_037142165.1 Schlesneria sp.
CCTCGAACGTTTCATCAGAATGACCAATAGAAACCTTCGCGTTTCCGAACGCTTGTCGGTATGCCGTCACACCGAGTACCGCGACAACCTTCGGTTTCTTTCTGCTTACGATTTCTCGAAGTAGTTCCCCACCGTCGAGCAATTGCTGCTTCGACAGTTCATCGGCTCGGGCCGTAGCGATCGGACAGATATTCGAAATACCGATGCCCTTTTTCTCGAGTTCAGCGCGCGCTTCGGCTGGCAGGCCACACGATGCATTGACCTCTGTACTCGTGATGCCAGCTCGATAGATCGCTGGCCAAAATCGATTTCCGGGACGCGCAAAGTGTGCGTTGACTGCAGCTGTCCAGAGCCCCGGATTAATCCCCACAAACAAAAGGTTCGTCTTCTTAGGTAAAAGATCATCGACAGTGAGACCGTGAAAGGTCAGAAGCTCATCCTTTGTTGGACGACGTCCTTCGATGAATCCGGGCCGGGACGGCACTGAACTCAAACCGTCGCGATGTCTGATGGCGAGAGTTTGCGGTGTTCGATACCGATGAAGCCATCAGCCGACGTATACGTGTCTTCGCCAGTGAAAAGCCCGTCTTCGCCAATCGGCCACAAAACACACATCCGAGCTTCGTAGAGATAGCTCGCCTCGACGTCGTCGATGGGTACGCCTCGTGCTGCGAGTGTCGAGCCGGGGTACGCCATCCGCATTGTTCCTTCCGTCACGATGCAATGTCGATCAACGACGAGCCATTCAGTATCGAGCTGAAGTTTCTGTGCACCTGATGCAGCGAAATCTTCGTAGAACTTCTGTACCGCAGATTTTCCGAGAAGATCACCGGCTCCATTGGCAATTGAATGCATGTGATAGTGCGCGTGTTCCGAAACCGTGGCCATGAGCTTCTCCATGTCCAACGACGCTTCCGCAACTTGATGCTGCAGTAAAAGTTCAAGATTTCGCTGCAGCACCGGATCGGTCTCTGTCTTCAGACGCTCTTCAACTTTCGCCCAAGTGACTCGTTGATCGATGACAGTCATGTCCCCTCCGTCTCATTCCGTATGTCAG
>JBAXBD010001265.1:0-1047 GCA_037142165.1 Schlesneria sp.
ACATATAACCTCGACCCCAATAACACAGGAAAAGTATCACCATATGATGCAAAAAACGTGATGGACTTGATCGGAACGCCGGGGATGCAGATTACATCGCTTCTTCCTAACATCGAGATCGGGGGCAATGGTACGGTGAGTTTAAGTGCAGCTTTGGGTATTCTCGGGGTCAGCGTTAGTCTGGCGAGTTCATCGCTCGGATATGTTCCAAGTCTGTATAGCAATGGCGTTCAGCAGCCGGCGCAATTGCAGTTGGCAGGAACATTAAACAATCCTCTCGCCGGTACGCCGTTTGCCAAACTAAATCTTCCTCACGGGATGTTGGCAGAATTGTTACCGACGACGACCGCCTTTAGCGCGGGCACATCGGGATTCAACGACGGCGACTTCATCAACAACTTCAACATGACGCTCAATGGTCAGGGGATTTATGAGAAATACGACGACGACAGCGGCGAGCACATAATAAGTTATATAAGTCAGTTGAAGATCGGACTCCAGGAGTCATCCATCAGCTACGAATTGTACTACGATTATTCCATGGCGTTGTTCGGCATCAGCGGGTCGGTGACAGAGCCAAATGGCTACCCGATCATCACGGGGACTGCCACTTTCCACGCCGGAATTGACGTGCCGATTCCGATACGAGTAAACGCGTTCGACGTGGGATCGATTCACCTTCAGACAGATGTGACGGCAACCGGGACTTTTACATTCGATTCGTCATCATTGGTCTTCAGCTGGACCGTTGACGGGAGTTTCGACTTCGTAGGACAACATTTTCAGGTGCCGACGCTGACGATTTCGACGCCGCCCGAATCCTCCGCCGACATCACCAATGCGATCGTGAAGCAAATCATTTCCAATGCCCCACGTTTTTTCTCAAGTTTGATTTCCACACCCGGTGCCTGGGCCAATTCGTGCCACAATGGAGTGGTCACGTTTGGCGGTGACACCGCGAGCACAATGATGGTTGCCTACAACCTAGGCAGGTCAAGTGTGCAACAAATACTTCAGACTGCAGGGTATGCTTCAGATGTTATTACC
>JBAXBD010001266.1:0-1046 GCA_037142165.1 Schlesneria sp.
ATCAAACTCAATCCCGTGCCCGAACAAGCCCACGACAAGCACACCCTTATTGCCCCCTTTTTCCGCAAAACTCGCTAACCGGTTGCGAATGGTGGCTTGGGTCGCCTTTTTTCCCAGAAGAACATCAACCTCGTATCCCGCTTCCTTGAACAGATCCCGCATCGACTTGGCATCGGTTTCAGGAAACTGAAGCAATTGAGTGTTCATCTCCGGGTATTCATATTCGCTTACGCCAACAAACAACGCGTATTTGTGGGGCATTTCGTCCTGGGCGGACGCCATATTGCTGATAAAAACCAATGCGATGAGAAGGACGAATTGTCGCATTTTCAAGATCCTTGGGAATTCACGAAAATCATCGAGGATGATTGTACCGAACGGTTAATTGCGATTCCGCCAAACGAGGAGAAGATTTTGAACAGAAGGTAACGAAGGCAACGAAGGAAGAAAGAAAGATACAACTGCCGGTGTGATCTGTCTCCTGTTTCTGATCCCCCTTCGTTTCCTTCGTTACCTTCTGTTCAATTCCCCGTTTTCAATTCTCTATCTACGGGCGATTGTACCGAATGCTGACTGTGGACAAGACTCGGTCGCCGATTTTTACGGGTTCCAGCTTATACTTCTGATCGAGTGGTTCACCCTTGCCGGTTTCGCCACCGAAACTCCGACTTAAACTCCCGTTGGGGGGACAGGCCTCTCGGAATTGAGCCGTGATCACTCCGACCGAACCACGTGTATTCAACTGTGTGGCCGCACCTTGGCCCAGTTTATTCACCACGAAGGAAAAGACATTGTCTGGTTTGGATTGGTCCACGGTGTGCAACCAACCCTTGATGACGACTGTCTTTGCCTTCGGAACCAGGAAACCCGGATACCTGGCCTTCTTGCCATCCGGCCCCAGGTCGGATGTAAACGTCGTGGCGACATCGAGTCCATCAACCGTGATCGTGGCAATCGCATCGGATTTATCATTGTTCGACAGTTCAAGCTCGTAATACTCCCCCACGCCAAGCTTCGTGAAGGCCAATCCTTTCACACTTTCCGGG
>JBAXBD010001267.1:0-1043 GCA_037142165.1 Schlesneria sp.
ATATAAATAAAATGCGTCAAAAATTTATAAAAATTTGTATTGACTATATGATAAATTTTTGAAACAATTTTTTTGTGTCGGTGGAATTGTTCTCTGCCTTGTTGGTTTAGTGGTCGTTTCTTGTCAGGAGTTTTCGAATGGATCTGAAGTGTTTGTTTCACATCAAAGCCAAGCCGAGGGGTTGGGTCTGGAAAGGGGTGATTCCCGCAGGACGGTTGTCGCTATTGATCGGCGAACGAAGTGTCGGGAAAAGTCTGTTTGCACTCGATCTTGCGGCTCGGGTGACTCAGGGGCTGGGTAGTCCTCATGATGGCGAAGCCACTAAACGTGGCTCCGTAATTTTGTTTATCGGTCAGGATGATCTGGAGGGGACCGTCCGTGTTCGGCTCGACGCGGCGGGTGCTGATGAAAAATGGGTTCACTGCGTTCAAAGCGAGGATCTGGATAAAGAGGACGCGGAGGAACTCTGTGCCCCACGATGGGCATTTCGAGAGGATTGTGATGTTTATATGCTGGGGACTTACCTGGAAGGACTGAAGGAAATGGGCCAACCCGTCCGGCTGGTCGTCATCGATCCCGCCTCCGTCTTCCTGGATATTCCCGAGGGTCAACGTGACATCAAATTGCGAGGGATGATTGCAAAGCTAAGGGATCTGGCGGCTCGCTCGGGGACGGCGATTCTTTTCCTGGCACAACCCTCGTATTCGGGAATTGGAAAGCGAAGTTCGTGTCTGCCGATTCCGCGTGCGCTGACCGATGAGGCTCGTTCGGTCTGGATGATTGTTCGCGACATCGACGAACCGGAGCGACGGCTGCTATTGCCGGTCAGTACCAACCTTTGCGAAACCCCCAATGGGTTTGCTTTTACAATTCGGGACAATCGAATCGATTGGGAACCTGAACCCGTTTCGCTGACCGCGGAACAGTTCCACGCGATGGCAACGGAACCGAAGTCTTCGCTCATGGATGAAGAAGAGCTGAGCGAATTGTCGCGAGCGGCCGAATGGCTGAAACTTCGTTTGAGTGACGGATACGTTCTTTCG
>JBAXBD010001268.1:0-1033 GCA_037142165.1 Schlesneria sp.
GCATTGTCACTGCTGTGGTCGTAGAACGAGGCGAGAAGCAGGAGGTCTCGCTTGTTCGTCGCTGTCAGGTTCGGCACCTTTTCCGTGGCGACCTGAAACGGTCCGACGTCACCATTACTTTTCCCTGCAATGATGTCGTCGACCAGATTCGTCGTGGCGAGCGAAAGGATACAGTCAATATGGTCCCATAACCGCCACTTCGACAGGGTCTTTTCAGGCCGGGCACCGGCCCAGCCAACCTTCTCGTTAAACGAATCGAGGAAGGGATTGAAGTCGTCATAATCGACAATAAAGACGCGATGGTCAGGATGTTCTTTGTTGTACTTCGAGGTTGATTCGACGATCTGCAGTCGAAGAGCCGTTTTACCGCTCCCTTTTTCACCAAAAACGACGGCAGTCGATGGCGTTGCCGGGTCACCGTAGATCTTTTCCCACGCCGGATGGAATGTGCCATCGGCACCGAGCTTTTGAAAAAGAGGATCGGTTTGGGCATCTTCCTGACTGAACGGGTTCTGGGTAAGGCCGTGGTGTTCGAGAAACAGTTGGACTTTCATCGGTTCTTCCGTGGCAAATCCCGGTTTCGCCGGATGCGATCAGGCGAATCGGAACACGAGGGTGAAATTGTCAAAATCCTTGGGTCGCTGTCTGCCTGATGCGATCGATATCTCACCGACCACTTCCGCGGCACAACGGAAGGCAAGCTGTGACAGAGAAGACTCTAAGCGCGAAACATCGCGTCGTCCACCCAGTTTAACGAGATTCGATGTTTGCGAATTTTTCATGAAGCACTCAGGCATCGCCTCGTGCCACTGCTTGACCGTCCTCGGTCAAGCAGTGCTCTTCGATTTATAGATAAAAAAGCACGAACACACTGCGTCGGAGAAGACGCCGATGCAGTAGCACAAACCACTGAAGCCTACCAGTTGCTTTGCTTCGCCGAGCTGAACATCTAGAATATCTGATGAAAAGTTCGTACTCGACCTGCAGTCAGTACGCGATAGGAACGTTTTCAAACCACCGCCTTCTTCAGGAG
>JBAXBD010001269.1:0-1033 GCA_037142165.1 Schlesneria sp.
TTCTATGGGCACCTGTGTCATCGGTGTGGCGCGACGTGGTGTGACTTCCTGACCAAAAATCGCGTTTAGCAGCGTGGATTTCCCGACCTTGGAGAGTCCGACAAAGGAGGCAAGAAACTGGTTCGCCTCCCACCGTTTCTGAATCCAACGCAACTGGCGGACAGCTTCCACCGAAATCTTCTGAAAATCCGGGTTCTGGTATTGTCCCGTGTTCGGCTGCAATTCCGCGCCGCGCCAACACCGAGCGAACGCCGAGATTGTCAATTGCAGTTCCTTGATCAGGTCTTGAACCGTATTGGTTTCCATTGGAATATCACACCTTACGTGGATTTTGTGAGCTGCTGGCAGAACCATTTCATATCTTCGATTTTGTTCTGTATCCTCTCCTCGAATGGCCGCGCAAGATAATCGCGAATATCCTTTCTGTAGCGCTGTATAACACCAGCCGCCGGCGTCCTCACCTTGGTTGTTCCTTGGCGTTTGTGTGTAGCCAGATGCTTGATCGAGATGCTGTCGTCCGTCAGTGCGACGACTTCGTATTCGTCGATCCAGTGGCCAGCATCAAGCGACCAAGCCGGATTGTAGATTATGTCGCCAACATTCATCGTCTGACTCCTTTCCTTCATCGCAGCATTTCCTCTGATTTCGTAAATATTATTTGCCCGACTGAGAAGCAAACGATTCGCTCTGTTTAACCAGTGCCAATAAATCCTCGCTCAATCGCTGCAACTGAGAAAGGTCCTTCGTCGAACCCTTGCGTCGCATGGCGTTGCTGATGGCACTTTCAATCTGTTCCAGATCGTTTTTCAATTTCAACCGGTATTCCTCAACGATGCGATCGCCCAACTTCTTGAGTTGCGGAATCCGGTCCTTACGAATCGTCGCGAAGAGTTTTCGGATTTCCTGTTCTGAAGTTTCGTCAAACTCATGTTTTGCCTTGAGGCGCGCTGAACGATATGAAATCGGAATCACAAGCACACTTAACCCGGCGAGCGTCCAGCCAATCGGTCCGGCAAACACCACCCATGTAGGT
>JBAXBD010001270.1:0-1029 GCA_037142165.1 Schlesneria sp.
GTTCTTAACAAGGTCTTGTTTGCCAAGAATGCCACTCACCAGCCAGACATCCCCATCCCAGGAGCAAACGGCCATTCGATCACCGTCAGGGTAGAAGTCAAATCCGGTCAGGCGAAGTTGAGCGAACCAGGGATTATTGACAGGAACGGTAAACACGTCGGCCGCAAAAGGGCCGTTGTCAGGGCCAACCACGATTTCTGTTTTCAGTTCGTCTGGCCATCGCTGTGGACCACCGTGAGTCAACGATGTGAGATCCAACGGAGGTTGACTCACTAAAGCGGTCAGGACCTCAGGCCCGACGATATGCCGAAGTGGAGCCGTGGAAAGTACGAACTTTAACGGTTCATTCCCGGCAGGCAGACTCAGCAGTAAAGATCCCCCATCACCGCGCAGCCATTTTGCACCCTTTGGGGTAGGCGATAGCCCTGCCGCAATGTGGACCTTCGTTTCATCAAACGGGGCTGTACCGGCACCGGTCACGCGACCATCATGTCCACGTCCAGACTCATCCCCGCTCACGTCGTTGCTGGCATAGTTCAACG
This sequence comes from Schlesneria sp., assembly GCA_037142165.1. Taxonomy (GTDB): domain Bacteria; phylum Planctomycetota; class Planctomycetia; order Planctomycetales; family Planctomycetaceae; genus Schlesneria. The sequence continues at coordinate 543 of JBAXBD010001270.1, forward strand.
GCCACGACGCCACAAGCTGAGCGTCTTTCAAATCTCCTGACGGTTCTTGTATTTTTGGTAACGCCACCACCTTTTGAAAAAATCGGACGCTGCTGATTTGACCGACGAAGAATGTCGGGTCGGGGAAGTTGGGTGTCGTGTAGCCAATTCGAATGGTCTGTTTGTCGGCTTTGGCCTGGGGTTTCAATGCCCCCTGGCCATCAATCTTCCCATCAACAAACAGCGTTACCTTGCCAGATTTTTGTTCCCACGTCATGGCAACATCGTGCCATTGATCGTCCGCAACGTTCGCTTTTCCCGCCACGGCTCCGACCCAGCCGATGTCGAACGTCAGTCGACCGCCTCGAACAAAAAGGCTCTTCCCATTCGCCGCCCATTTTCCTTCGGTCGGCGCCTGGCAAAAAATGGTCCCCCCTGTCTTCGTCTTGATTTTAGCTGAGATCGTGTAGTCGCGGTCGGTCAGATCAAAATCGTCAGACTTCTCGAT
>JBAXBD010001271.1:0-1026 GCA_037142165.1 Schlesneria sp.
GGCGGCCCCATTCTCGGTGTCGTGATCCCGGCGGCAGTCCCCTGAATGGTCGGACGCATCTCTGTTCGTAACCTCGCTAGTTTGAGACGCCACTTCCTCCCCACGGTCGGTTACACTGCCGAAACTGCGGGGCTCTCGCGCTTGGTCAATCGGATTCACAGTTGGTATCCTGTAGACAACTGATGCCTTTGTTCTTGTACTGGAGTGACCCATGTCCATCAGCAATTCCGAGCTTCTTGACTTGCCCGCCTCCGAAAAACTCCGGATTATCGAAATGCTTTGGGATAAATTGGGCGAATCATTGTCAGAAATCCCTCTCCCCGATTGGGTTGAAGAAGAGGGGCTGCGACGATTAAATCAAATGAGATTAAATCCCAAAATCGGCCGGGATCATGAATCTGTCTGGGAAAAAATCGGTTCCAGACATGGCTAGAACCATACGATACCACCCTGAGTTTGAAAACGATGTCATTGAAGCGGCAAACTGGTATGACAGCCGGTTCTCAGGTTTGGGTGATGCGTTCGCCGCGAACGTGTTGCAGGCAGCGGAATCAATAATTTCTGATCCGGATCGCTTTTCCCTGACTTCCAAAGAGCTTCGATACCAACAGGTCAAACGATTCCCATACATTATTCTCTTTTCCGTCACCGAAACATCGCTATTCTTTCTCGGGACGCTGCATACCGCCAGGTCGATTGAGAAGTGGCGAAAGCGACGGAGTTAATTTCAAATCGACTCGAACTGAAGTCGCCGAACCGGCCGCATTACCGGAACAGAGTACCGTTTACTGACATGTGACGTTCGTTAGCTCAAACAACAACACTCTTTCGGGGATTTTCCGATCGCATAACGGATACTAAAAATCGTTGGACTGCTCATCGCATCTTGGAGCGTCATGACGTTTGACCATGAGTCTGGTCATCTCATTTGCGGTTTCGTATGCGGCGGAACTTTGACGAGCGCCGACTTACTCCCCTGGCACCTCCCCGATAGCTTCTTCGAACCTGATCCGCATCCGCTTGTAA
>JBAXBD010001272.1:0-1021 GCA_037142165.1 Schlesneria sp.
CACCAGAACCATCGACCGTCGGTTTTCTTTTCTTTTCCTTTGCGACAACCCAACACGATCAGCGCCCGCATCAACGTCTTTTCACTGATGTCATGGCGAGCCGCATCCGCTTTGAGGACGCTGGTATAGATCGGTGCGCCGTCGAATTGGTTTTTCAGCCATTCGGACGCCCGCGACAATTCACTCTTCGCCGCCACGTGCTGCAACTGCTCTGTTTCCGTCACGTCCGACACGTATTGCTCCGCCGTCTGACGAACCCATTCGTTTTCCCAGTAGAGCTGCTGATTTTGAATCTTAAAGCCGAGACCCGGAGGAGTTTCACACAGGTTTGTTTTCACAGGCAACAGGACTCGTCGACCCGGTTCGTTGGGATCTCGAACGATCGACCAGACCGAACGAGCCACCTCGGCAAGGACCGGAGAAGACGGCGTCCAATTGTCCCGTTTCCCTTTCTCAGCCTTGGACGGAGCAGCGATCAACAGGATCGCCGCTCCTGATCGGTTCGCCAGATCTGTCAGCTTCGCCATTGTGGCCCGAAGTTTCGCGTCATTACGACCATTCGTCGCATCGAGAAAACAATTGGCGGGATCGATCACAACCAGGCGACAAGGCGAACCCGACTCACGCAGCAAAGTCAGATACAGTTCAAGCGATTCAATTTGACCATCGTCATCAAGTCGGCTTCGTCCAGAACTCGGTTTTTCCGACGCGGCGTTCGTGTCATTGACGACGATGTTGACCAAAGGGAGTTCGGCCTTCGCAGCCTCCAGACGATTTCGAACCACGCTGGCAACGCCATCTTCCCCCGAAAACAGAATGACCTGGCCCGGTTCCCCCTGATCAGCAACGGTAAAACCACGCTCACCCCGAGTCAATTTGGCGATGGCATCCATCGCAAACAGACTCTTCCCAACACCCGGCTCCCCCGTGAGTAGCGTGACCTGCCCCTCAGGGATCACCCCCTTCCAAACCCATCCCTGCGGCTTCGCAGGAATATCGCTCAACTTTTCCAGATTCATTC
>JBAXBD010001273.1:0-1020 GCA_037142165.1 Schlesneria sp.
AGCTAACTCCTTGAGGAAAAAGAACGCGAAGAAAATTTTTGCCGGTCAGCGCCCAACGCCGCCCAGCTTGAAACACAATTGCTTCGGAGGCCCAGTTTGGTGGACCAGCCATTTGAAGTGTGGTGAACTCCTGCGGCTGAACGTCGTAATCCAGTTGCTCGTTCACCGTCGAATTCACGGACCTATCGGTCTGGTTTTTAATCATCGAGACTTCTCGCGAGGGAGAACTCCCAGACCCAAAAGACATCCGGTACTGCCAGGACTTGGCAATCATTTCGGCGCACCAGGCGTTTGTAGTCTGGTCGCCATTGGCGTGCAGAATTCGGGTGCTCAGATTCCCGATAAGGGCATCTGCTTGCTGCTTTGCGCTTTCTCCTCCGCCCATAGCTGCGTAAAGCGACGGCAGATTCTGGGTCGCGTACACAGTGCAACAAAGCGAACTTCTTGCTGTCGCCTGGAAGTCCCGATCTTCGCTTACACAAAACTCCTGAAACTCATCCGCGAACAGGAATACGGGCCTCCGGTTCTGCACCGTATTTGTTCGTTCCATCGCCTGCTGCCAGATCAATTTGAACAGCGTCTGAGCGAATCTTCCGACCTCCCCGAATTCCTTGACCGACAAGTCGAGAACGATGATCGCCCCGCCAAACCGACTCATTTCAGGTATGAATGTAGTCTCTGTCGAAAAAAGGTCGCGTGCCGCTCCTCGCATAAAAACATCCAGCACACCTGTCGCAGTCGCGACGATGCTGCTTCGTGTCTTGTCCGCCATGAACGGGAATTCACCGATCAAAAACCCTGCCGAATATTCGAAGTCCTTCTTTTGGCTTTCTGGCAGATTCCGCTGTTCGGCGGCCATAATTGACTGAAAGCAATATGATTTCTCTCGCCACGATTCCGATTCGAGATCCGCCCCACTTTGAGGAGCCGTGCGAATCATTTCGTAGATATCCGCTATCGACACCGTGCCACGAGCCGCCTTGCATACGTCGATTGAGGCTCGAAAGAGTTGTTTTTTCC
>JBAXBD010001274.1:0-1017 GCA_037142165.1 Schlesneria sp.
TCACACGGTGCCGGACGCCGAATGAGTCGCACAGCAGCACGCGAGAAATACAGTTGGCGAGCCGTCCAAAGGGACCTGGAAGTCAAAGGAATTCGCGTCCTGTCTGCAGGCGCGGACGAGGTCCCCTATGTCTACAAGAACATTCTCGACGTGATGCGAGAACAAGAGGATCTCGTGGAAACGGTGGCTCGTTTCGACCCCAAAATCGTGAAAATGAGCGACGACGGCAAAGCCGAAGATTGATTGAGTTGCGTCATGTCCAGTCGATCTGATCGAACAGTTGTTGCAGTTTCGAAATCCGTTCGGAACAAGCTGACGACCAGTCGCCGATCGCAATTTTAGAGCGAGGAGAATTAGCCATAGGGCAATCGTTCGCGCGTCGACCAGGCGAGCCGGGGTGAGTTAGCCCGCGGACTCTTCGTCCGTCTCGTTCGACGACGGAATGAACCAAGCAAACGCCGGGTGCCTTATATCAAACGACCGGCGATCCGTATTCGCCGAATCAAGAGTCCGTGGCTGACGTACCCCGGCTCGCCTCGACTTTTTTTCGTGTATTTCGTGTTTTTCTTGGTTCAATTTCTTTTCGTAATTCGGTTGCTGGCGAAGCCAGCGATGTGTGTTTCGTGGTCAAAATTCTTTTGTATTTTGGCAGAGTGAGTCGGTTTTCAAAATGTTCCGTTCGCTCTACAACAGTGTGCCATAAATACGAGTACGAGACGGTCCTGTTTTGGCGAATACACTTCTCAAGGAAAATCACGATGCAGCGTCGAACGTTTCTTCAGTCGTCATTAACTGCTGGAGGACTTGTGGCTATGCCGGTACTCGCAAACACAGCCGATGCGGCAACCGAAAAAGGGGGGCGTGAATTCTTCGAACTGCGCACCTACGCCTTGAAACCTGACAAACAGGCGATCCTGGATCGATACTTCTCTGCATCGCTTATTCCGGCATTGAACCGGCTGGGAATCAAGCAAGTCGGCGCCTTTTATGAAACACCTGTGCCGTCCAGTCCCATTG
>JBAXBD010001275.1:0-1016 GCA_037142165.1 Schlesneria sp.
GGACGACCGAGCCACTCGGTTCGCTGAGAAATTCTATGATGCTCTGGTACGTGGTGAGCCGGTTCCCGCCGCCGTCGCGGTCGCACGATTGTTTCTGAAAGGTCACGGCTTTCTGCCGCAGGCCGCCAACGATCGTGGCGACTTACAAGATCCGACTTACGTATTACCACAATTGTATTGCCGTGTTCCGGTCGAACGGCTGCTCGACCCTGATCTGGCTCCCAAACCGGCACCCGTTCCTCAGACACGGTATCACGAGTTAGGGGGTGGGATTCTCGGGATGAAGACCGGTTTCATCGGTCGGCGGCGCGAGCAGCAACAACTGCTCCCCAGACTGAAAAGCGGGGACTACATTTGCCTCGTGCTGCACGGTCCCGGTGGACAAGGGAAAAGCACGCTCGTCACGCGATTGGTCAATCGGCTGGAACCATTCGGGTATCGGGTGCTTGCCATTAAATCCGTGCAACAGAAGGGCGAATCTCCTGGTCGGTGTGGAGCGAGAACCTCCAGTCAATTGCTCAGCGAACTCCATCGGCAAGCGGTGTTGGCCGAGGATGACCAACTCGCCAAAATCCTTAGCAAAGACGGCGTCACGACAGAAATGAAACTTTCATTTGCCGCCGATGAACTCAATAGATGGAAGTTGCTGCTGGTCCTGGACAATTGGGAAGATGTCCTCGATCTCGAAACCCTGCAGATTGTGGACCCCGCATTGGCAGCGTTTTACGAACGAGTGACTAACAATCTAGTTGATGGTTCCCGCGTGTTCTTTACGACACGGTATATCCCCCACGGAACGCCAGAGAACTTAACGCATTGCCATGTTCGAGAATCGTTACCTGATTTCACTGAAGCCGAATTCCTGAAATTCCTGCGATGCGACGAGACGTTGTTGAATCGGCTGGGCAAGGGGGAATTGTCCCGCGAGTTATTGCATCGACTGTTCCAGGCTGCCGGAGGAACCCCGCGTTTCCTCGGTCAGATTCGGATTATTCTGAAATCAATCTCATCTGCCG
>JBAXBD010001276.1:0-1007 GCA_037142165.1 Schlesneria sp.
CGGAGAATGTGATTCCGGTTTATCTCGAGGCCACACCCGCGGAAACCGAAACTCGGCTGCTGCACGGACTGCGAAAGCGATGTCCCACGCTCGACGACGACCTGAGCCTGAAAGCGACAATGGCCGCACTGCGGCGAGGGAAAGGGATTCCGGCAGACAAAAAAGTGTTGGTCGTCCTCGATCAGTTTGAGCAATGGCTGCACTCCAACAGAGAAGGGCAAAACTCGGAGTTGGTTCAAGCCCTGCGTCAGTGTGATGGCAGTCGGGTCCAGTGCATTGTGATGGTGCGGGACGACTTCTGGTTGGCGGTCAGCCGGTTCGGGTTGCAATTAGAGGTCAATTTTGTCCCCGGAAGCAATCTGGCGTTCGTGGACCTGTTTGATTTCGACCATGCCCGAAAAATCCTCGAGGCATTCGGACGTGCTTATGGCAAGCTTCCCGATAACATCAGTGAGACAAGCAAAGAGCAGAAGTCTTTTCTCGAAAAGGCGGTCGCTGACCTGGCCGAGGAGGGTAAGGTCAATTGTGTGCGGCTGTCTCTGTTTGCGGAAATGATCAAAAGCAAGGCGTGGATACCGGGCACATTGAAAGAAGTTGGTGGAACCACAGGTTTGGGCGTCACGTTCCTCGAAGAGACATTTCGCTCGAAATCGGCCGTTCCACGGCACAGGATGCACGAGAAAGCGGCGTGCTCTGTATTGAAAACATTGCTCCCCGATGTCGGAACCGACATCAAAGGACATATGCGTTCGAAAGCCGAGTTGTTGGAAGCCAGTGGGTATGCGAATCGTCCCAGTGACTTCGACGACCTGATCCGCATTCTGGACCGCGAACTCCGTCTGATTACACCGACTGATCCCGAAGGAGCGGGGATGGGGGTGGAGGATGGTGTGTGGCCCGTGGCGGGAACGGAAAATCAAGAAGGTGTCTCTCAATTTTCCGCTGACAACTCGACACCTTCTACTCATTTTTTTCATTTGACCCACGACTATCTGGTGCATTCGCTG
>JBAXBD010001277.1:0-1006 GCA_037142165.1 Schlesneria sp.
GATCAATATTGACCTGACGCTGCCACAGGAAGAATTGTGGCATCAGACGCGAGCGGGTCACCGCAGTGAGATCAACCGGGCCAGAAAGAAAGGGTTCACAGTCGAAATCCAATCGGATTGGAAAGACTTCGAAGAATTCTTTCGAGCCTATACCGAGACGATGCGTCGTGTCAGTGCCAGCGAACACTATTTTTTTCCTCGCGAATACTTCACCGAACTGCGTGAAGCAATCGGCGACGTGTTGCATCTGGCGATTTGCCACAAAGACGGTGCCGTGACCTGCGGCGCTCTCTTTTCGGAAGTTTGCGGCATCGTACAGTATCATCTCAGCGGTACGACCGAAGAATTTCACAGTCAATACCCGACCAAAGTCATGCTCGATTCCGTCCGCACCTGGGCCAAGGAACGGGGTAATCACACGATGCACCTTGGAGGCGGCTATGGCGGATCGGAAGACTCGTTGTTCCAGTTCAAAGCCGGCTTTTCACACCTGCGGGCACCGTTTTACACCTGGCGTCTGATTTCCGATCCGGAATCGTATCAGCGTCTCTGTCAGCAATGGGAAGCCCGCACCGGCAAAACCGCGAGCAGTCCGGATGGATTCTTCCCAGCGTACCGGGCACCGTAAACCGGATTGGTACGACCTTGTCGTGACCTCTGTTTTTTCAGCCTGAAGCGCCTGTCAGCCAGGGCAAGCTCGTATTCGAGCGACGCCCCGGGAATGAAATCCAGCCAACCGTGAATTGCCCCGAATGGGAACGCCAGGAATTCTTTTCGACTTGATCTTGATGTGCCACTGCTTCGGAGTCCTCGGAGAAGCAGAATCTTGAAATCGACGCTGGTTGTGTCGCTCGGCACTGCTTGACGGAAGAACGTCAAGCAGTGGCACGGTTTTCAGCGGAACCCGTATTTTCTCGAACAAAAATCCTTCCACGCCTTGCCTGTATGGGGAGGGGCGACCAGACGGTCAAAAGCTTTTATCAAGAAGCTACTGCACGACTCCTGC
>JBAXBD010001278.1:0-1006 GCA_037142165.1 Schlesneria sp.
GCTCGATTGCCGTCGATTGACTGCACAGCATCTGGAATCGACGTTCAAAAGAATCCTGGAATCGAGTCAGTCCGACGACTTAATTCCTGGAACAATTTATCTCAATCATGTCGACGCTCTTCCTCGCGATTTGCAGCGACTCGTCCTGGGTGTGATCGAGCTGAAGCGTCCCGCAAGTCCGCGGGTCATGGCCGCCGCTTTAAATCCGTTAGATCGGTTAGTTGAATCGGACGAATTCCTTGCCGAATTGCACTATGAACTGACGACGATCGTTATTTCCGTTCCCTCGCTACGAAGTCGTCCCGAGGACCTGGAACCATTAGCTCAGTTTTTTCTGGAAGAACTAAATCGAGGCGAACCGGATCAGGTCACAGGCTTCCATGATGATGTCTGGCAACAGTTTCGTCGATATAACTGGCCAGGCAATATCGGTGAATTGAGAGCAGTCGTGACCGAAGCTCGAAGTGTTTGTAAGGGGCCTGAAATCGAACCGATTCATCTTCCATTTCGGTTTCGCACAGGAGTCAGTGGACAGACAATCGGACCATCCACTCGTAAACGTTCAGAGCCCCTCGATCCGTTACTGCTGCGAGTCGAACGGGAACAAATTGAGTTGGCTCTGGTGGAAGCACGTCATAATAAGGCGAAGGCTGCCGAGTTATTAGGAATTACCCGGCCAAGGCTTTACCGACGAATGGAAGTGCTCGGCATCATCGATAATGATGCGGGGGAAACAGAAGAGCCTCGCCCATCCGTCGATCGAACGGACAATAGCGTATAATTGGCGACGACGAGCTTAAAAGTCCCAAGATTGATTACGTTCCCGTTTCATTAAGAAAATCAACATGGCTACACTTGGTGTCAATATCGATCACGTCGCAACTGTAAGGCAGGCTCGAAAAACGATTGAGCCCGATCCCGTGTGGGCTGCCGCGCTGGCTGAACTCGGTGGTGCCGACGTGATTACAGTCCATCTGCGGGAGGATCGGCGACACATTCAGGATCG